>JAABRB010000365.1 GCA_011391185.1 Betaproteobacteria bacterium | reverse complement strand
AGCGTCTGCCAGAAGCGCTCCGGCTGATCGAGGGTCCACTGGTGGAACGCCGGGTAGGTGTTGACCTCCAGCCCCCAGTCCTGAATCGCCATCCGGGCGAACCAGGTGAGATTCGCCTGCTCGATACGCTCCGGACTCTGCGCCCAAAGCGGCTGCGCGTCGCTCATCGTTTCTCCTACCGTCCCACGATTTGCCGGATTTTTTCCGGCAGTGCGGTCGATTTGCCTTTCGCGAAATCCACCCAGACCACCTTCGCCGCGCCTTCGGCTAGAGCGTTGCCGCGTCATAGCTCGGGCGCATCTCGAGCCACGTCTCGAAGCTGGATTTCCCGGGCTTGCCGAAGTACATGCGCACTTCGACGTTGCCCGGATACACGATCTGCCGCATGAACGTGCAGCTGGCATTGACGATCACCGGCCCGACGCCCTGGGGGTCGGGCCCCACGCCGAGGTGCTCGAACCACGAAATCCGGGACTGCTCCATGTACCGGAAGTAGACCGTGTTGTTCACGTGGTTCATCGCGTCCATGTCGCCCCAGCGGATCGGGATGACCTCGGTGTGGACCAGTTTTCTGGGCGCCTGCGTCATGCTCTCCTCGGTACTGCCGCCATCGTGCCGCACGAATTTTCCCTGCGCGCGTCGGACGAATTCTCGGACTTCCGGTAGTTTGGAAATGTTTCGGGGCGTGCGGGCTGCGCAGCGCGTTGATTATACAATTCGCGCGGAGGGAGCCGGATCGACGCTCGCTCGTCAGTCTGGCATCCATATCGGGAGGATCGACCCGTGCAGCGCGAATCAATGGAATACGACGTCGTGATCGTGGGTGGCGGGCCGGCGGGGCTCGCGTGCGCGATCCGGTTGAAGCAGCTCGCAGCAAAGGCGACCCGGGAATTCGGCGTGTGCCTCATCGAAAAGGGCGCGGAAATCGGCGCACACATCCTGTCGGGTGCCGTCATCGAGCCGCGCAGCCTGAACGAGCTCATTCCGGACTGGAAGGAACAGGGCGCGCCGCTCAAGACGCCGGTCACCGAGGACCGGGTCATGTTCCTGACCGAGACGGGCGGCACGCGCCTGCCCCTGCCGCCGTTTCTGCACAACGAGGGCAACTACATCATCAGCCTGGGCAATCTCTGCCGCTGGATGGGCGAGCAAGCCGAGGCGCTCGGTGTCGAGATCTACCCCGGATTTGCGGCGGCCGAGGTGCTCTACCACGAAGATGGCAGCGTGAAGGGCGTCGCCACCGGCGACATGGGCATCGGCAAGGACGGACAGCCCACCGAAAATCATCAGCCCGGCGTCGAGCTTCATGCGCGACAGACGGTCTTCGCGGAGGGGTGTCGCGGCTCGCTCACCAAGACGTTGTTCGAGCGTTTCAAGCTTCGCGCAGGCGTCGATCCGCAGACCTACGGGATCGGGATCAAGGAAGTCTGGGAGGTCGCGCCGGAGAAGCACAAACCGGGACACGTCTTTCATAGCATCGGTTGGCCGCTCGACTCGCGTACCTATGGTGGGGCGTTTCTCTACCATCTGGAGGAGCGCATGGTGTCGATCGGATTCGTGGTCGGGCTCGATTACCGGAACCCACACCTCTCCCCGTTCGACGAGTTCCAGCGCTTCAAGACCCACCCGGAGATCCGGCCGACGCTCGAAGGCGGCCGCCGCGTCGCCTACGGTGCGCGCGCGATCTCCGAGGGCGGTTTTCAATCGCTGCCGAAACTGACCTTCCCTGGTGGGCTCTTGATCGGGGACACCGCAGGATTCCTCAACGTCCCGAAGATCAAGGGATCGCATCTTGCGATGAAGTCGGGGATGACCGCAGCCGAGGCCCTGATCGAGGCATTGCGCGAGGACGGACCGCGAGACGTGACGGATTATGCCGACCGGCTGCGCAAGACGTGGCTATGGGACGAGCTCTATCGCGTGCGCAACATCCGGCCGTCGTTCTACAAGGGACTGTGGGCCGGGGTCCTGTACGCCGGGATCGACCAGTATCTCTTCCGGGGCAAGGCGCCCTGGACATTCCATGTCCACGCCGACCACGACCGTCTCGGCAAGGCATCCGAATATCCCCGGATCGATTATCCGAAGCCCGATGGCGTGGTGACCTTCGACAAGCTCTCGTCGGTCTACATCTCCGGCACCAACCACGAGGAGAATCAGCCCGCGCATCTCACCCTGCGCGACGCGTCGGTGCCGATCACGGTCAACCTCGCCCTTTACGACGCCCCCGAGCAGCGCTACTGCCCCGCAGGCGTCTACGAGATCGTGCGGGACGCCGACGAAGCCAATCCGCGCCTGCAAATCAACGCCCAGAACTGCGTGCACTGCAAGACCTGCGACATCAAGGACCCGACGCAGAACATCAACTGGGTCGTGCCCCAAGGTGGCGAGGGGCCGAACTACTCGAACATGTGAATCGCAGGCGGTTCGCACCGAAATTAGCGACTTGTCATTCCGCCACTTACAGCGTGTCACTGACCGGCATAAAGGAGCCGGAGATGCGGACCTTCGATAAACGATCGTACAAGCACTTCCGCTGCGGTCCCGCTTAGCGGCGTCGGTGCGCGCGATGCGGCGCGGGGGAACGCGTTCGCCGGTGCGTGCAATGGCGCCCTAAATCAATCTTCCTCATCGTTGCTCCCTACGGAGGGAACGATCGGAGGGAGAAAAGTGGTAGATTGCAATTGGAGTTGCTTCATGTCTGGTCTTGATGAGCATCACGGATACGAAGGACGTGACGTATATGGATCTGCCAGCTCACCTGGAACCCTTGCGACCTGCGGTAAACGATCTCCTGGGAAGGGGTGCGCCCCCAATGGAGCTGAGCGCGTTCCTGTCGCAGATACCGCCGTCGGCCATGGAAAAACGCTCGATCCCAGCGGGGCTCACCAGCGGACTGGAAATACCCGCCTTTGCGTTGAAGGGACCTAGCCCACACGACAAGGCGTTCGTTCAGCAGCACGCGTCTAAAGTCTCGGGCTTCCCAGCCAAGATGTTGCAGTGGTACGAGCTGGCCCTCTTGATGGCCACCCCCGGAATCGGCGCCGAAATCGGAATGGTCGTAGCCCAAGGGACCCTATTTTCACGGCTGGGAGTAAACGCGATTGGCATTGGTCCTTCACTTTCCCTGGACTTCGCGGTGGATGCGATCGGAGTGGGCGGCGGCGTTGCAATCGGGTTTGCGCCATTCAGCGTTGGGCTCTTTGGTGGCATCGGACTCGCAGACGTCGGCAAGTGGATCACAGATGGCAAGTTCCGGGGCTTGTTCGTCGGGGCGGGAGCAAGTGCAGACATGTGCATGTATCTCATGCGCGACATCGGGGATTTCGGCGGCACTGGGTACGCCATCGGTGGTGACGTCTTCTTTGAAGTTGGCGCGGGTGCTGCGCTCCTGTTCGACTCCAATTGGACGTGGATTGGACTAGAGGGTTACGGAGGCGTTGGATTCGGCGGCGGATTAGGGATCTTGAAGACCATTGGGGGCATTGACCACACCTGACCGGGGTGCACGCACAGGTCGCCTATTGAAGCGTCCCCCTTCAGGTACAGAATCAGTTTTTCACCTAGACCAGGTGAGTGGGTATCAAGTAGCGGTCCCCTTGAGCCAGAGGTAATTGCGTGGCGAAAGTTTCGCACGGCAATCCGCCAACGTCCGCTTCGGAGATATAGGGGTTGCCGCTCGATTGACTCCCAATGGCCGAACTCAGCCTGATCGTCGACGGTCGCAGTTCGACCGATAGTGTTGAGAAAAGCGGCGGTACGTAGGACTCGCCGCCTTCGCGACTTTCACGCGCCGAGGCGCTGAATTACTCGAGTATTTGATTCGAAGGACTCACATACTTCGCGTAGAACTTTAGAAATGATTGCTATATTATTGTTATAAAGCATATCTTTTCGTAATATCAAGACGAAGAGTGTTATTGCAATAACGCGAACGTTCGTGCTATTTTCAGTCTATGCGGAAAGGACAACGAACCCGACAAGAGATCCTCGACCATGCGGTGGCGCTGGCAAGCGAGC
>JAABRB010000364.1 GCA_011391185.1 Betaproteobacteria bacterium | reverse complement strand
CTGCGGAAAAAACCGCGTTGCGGCATGCGGGCTCGGCGCCGTACGGCATTCCCGGGCCCGGCACACGAACGCAACGCTTGGCCGTAGAATCCCCCGGCGGCGGCAGTGCGCCGCGGCCCCGCCGGATGCCCGGCACCATCGATACGAGGAGGAACCATGAAAACCCATGCTCGCCTGGCGCTTGCCGCATTGCTGGGCGCCGCGCTTGCTGCACCGGCAGCCGCGCAGGAACTCACCGGCACGCTCAAGAAGATCAAGGACAGCGGCACCATCACCATCGGACATCGCGACTCCTCGATCCCGTTCTCGTACTACGACGACAAGCAGCAGGTCGTCGGCTACGCGGTGGATCTGTGCATGCGCGTCGTCGATGCGATCAAGGCCGAGCTGAAGATGCCGAACATCCAGGTGAAGCTGAACCCGGTCACGTCCGCCACGCGCATTCCGCTCATGGCGAACGGCACGATCGACCTGGAGTGCGGCTCGACGACCAACAACCTGGAGCGCCAGAAGCAGGTGGCCTACACGATCACGCACTTCGTGACCGCGAACCGCTACGTCGCGAAGAAGTCCTCCGGCATCAAGAAGCTTGCCGATCTCAAGGGCAAGACCGTGGTCTCGACCGCCGGCACCACCAACATCAAATGGGCGACCGAGGTGAATACCGAGAAAAACCTCGGGATGAACATCGTCGCGGCGAAGGACCACGCCGAGTCGTTCCTGATGGTCGACACCGGCCGGGCGGCGGCGTTCTTCATGGACGACATCCTGCTCTACAGCCTGGTGGCGAACTCGAAGAACCCCGGCGACTGGGAAATCGGTTCCGAGGCCTACACCGTGGAGCCCTACGGGATCATGCTGCGCAGGGAAGATCCGGCGTTCAAGAAGCTGGTGAACGCCGCGATGACCGGGATCTACAAGAGCGGCGCGATCAACGCGATCTACGCGAAGTGGTTCCAGGCGCCGGTGCCGCCGAAGGGCATCAACCTCAACGTGCCGATGAGCGCGTCGTTCAAGAAGGTCGTGGCCAACCCGACCGACTCGGGCGATCCGGCGGTCTACCAGTGAGCGCCACGGCGGCGGCGTCAGACGCCGCCGCCGTGAGCGCCGGGCGCGCGCTTCACGATCGTGCGCGCACGCCTTCCCGGACGAGGCGATGAACTACAACTGGAACTGGGGAATCTTCTGGCAGCCGGCGGCCGATGCCAGCGGCAACTGGCTGGAATACCTGGTGACCGGGCTCGTCTGGACGCTCGCCACCGCGCTCGTGGCATGGGTGCTGGCGCTCGCCTTCGGCTCGGCGGTGGGCGTCGCGCGCACGCTCCCGCGCGCCTGGGCGGTGCGGCTCGGCAACGCCTACGTCGAGCTCTTCCGCAACATTCCGCTGCTCGTCCAGATGTTCCTGTGGTTCTTCGTGCTGCCCGAGCTCGTGCCGAAGGCCATCGGGGACGCGATCAAGCAGATGCCGCCGCCATGGGCTGCCTACTTTCCGGCGGTGCTGTGCCTCGGTTTCTACACGTCGGCGCGCATCGCCGAGCAGGTGCGTGCGGGCATCCAGTCGCTGCCCCGCGGCCAGCACATGGCGGGCACCGCCATGGGGCTCACGCTGCCGCAGTCGTATCGCCACGTCCTGCTGCCGCAGGCGTACCGCATCATCCTGCCGCCGCTCACCTCCGAGTTCCTGAACATCATCAAGAACTCGGCGGTCGCGCTGACGATCGGCCTGTTCGAGCTCACTGCGCGGGCGCGGTCGATGCAGGAGTTCACCTTCCAGGTGTTCGAGGCCTTCACCGCCGCGACGGTGATCTACATCCTGGTGAACATCGTCGTGGTCGCCGGCATGCGCTGGGTGGAGCGGCGCATATCGGTTCCCGGCCTGATCGGCTCGACCGGTCCGCAGGCAGGTCACTGAGGAGTATCGGGTGTTTGCCGGCTTCGACTGGGACGTCATAGGCCGCTCGCTCCCCTACCTTTTCCGGGAGGGGATGACCTTCACGCTGACGCTCACTGCGCTCGCGATGTCGCTCGGAGTGGTTTTCGGCACCGCGCTCGCGATGATGCGCCTCTCGAGCTTCAAGCCGCTTGCCGTCGCCGCCGGAGCGTACGTCAACCTGATGCGCTCGGTGCCGCTCGTGCTCGTCATCTTCTGGTTCTACTTCCTGATGCCGTGGATCGGCGGGTGGCTGATCGGCGCGAAGCAGCCGATCCAGGTGGGCGCGTTCATGTCCTCGGTCGTCACCTTCACCCTGTTCGAGGCGGCCTACTACTGCGAGATCATGCGCGCCGGCATCCAGTCGATTCCGCGTGGCCAGGTGTCGGCAGGCTACGCGCTCGGCCTGAACTACTGGCAGACGATGGGCAAGATCGTGCTGCCGCAGGCGTTCCGCAACATGATGCCGGTCCTGCTCACCCAGACGATCATCCTGTTCCAGGACACTTCCCTCGTCTACGTGCTGTCGATCACGGATTTCCTCGGCGCGGCAAGCAAGGTGGCGCAGCGCGACGGCCGGCTGGTCGAGATGTACCTCTTCGTCGCCGTCGTCTATTTCATCATCAGCTATTTCCTCTCCAACCAGGTCAAGCGGCTGCAGGTGCGGCTCGCAGTTCCCGGACGGCTGTGAACGGAGCGCCCAGATGACAATGATCGAGATCAGCAACGTGAGCAAGTGGTACGGGACATTCCAGGTCCTGAAGGACTGCACGACACGCGTCGACAAGGGCGAAGTGGTGGTCGTCTGCGGTCCCTCCGGTTCCGGGAAGTCCACGCTGATCAAGTGCGTGAATGCGCTCGAACCGTTTCAGAAAGGCGCGATCAGCGTGGACGGCGTGCCGGTCGGCGATCCGAAGACCGATCTGCCGAAGCTCCGTGCGCGGGTCGGAATGGTGTTCCAGCACTTCGAGCTTTTCCCGCACATGAGCGTCACCGATAATCTGACGCTCGCGCAGGTCAAGGTGCTCGGCCGCTCGCGCGAAGCGGCGGGCGCCAAGGCAGCCTCGCTCCTGGAACGGGTCGGCCTGGTCGATCAGGCCGCCAAGTTTCCCGGCCAGCTTTCCGGCGGCCAGCAGCAGCGCGTCGCAATTGCCCGCGCGCTCGCGATGGATCCGATGTGCATGCTCTTCGACGAACCCACTTCGGCGCTCGACCCGGAGATGATCAACGAGGTGCTCGACGTGATGGTGGGGCTCGCGCACGAAGGCATGACCATGATGGTCGTCACCCACGAGATGGGGTTCGCCAGCAAGGTCGCGAACCGCGTCATCTTCATGGACGAGGGCGAGATCGTCGAAGATGCCCCCAAGGATGATTTTTTCGGCAAGCCGCGCTCGGAGCGGGCGCAGCTGTTCCTTTCCAAGATCCTGCACCATTGATGGCGAGACACGCGACGGGAATCGCGATCTTCCGGGCGTTCGCGCTGCTGACGGCGGCATCGGCCGTCGCGTGCCTGGCCGGGCAGGCGATCGCCGTGCCGACCGCTGCGGACCTGAGCGAGGCCGAAGCGCTCTATCTTCCGACGCCCCAGCCCGTGGTCGACGCGATGCTGCGCCTCGCGAACGTCGGACCCGGGGACGTGCTCTTCGATCTCGGCTCCGGAGACGGACGAATCCCGGTCACCGCGGCGCACCGTTACGGCGCCCGGGCGGTCGGCATCGAGCTGGACGGACGCAGGATCGCCGAGGCGCGCCGCAACGCGCGGGAAAGCGGCGTCGAGCGACTGGTCGAGTTCCGCCAGGCGGACGTGTTCGTGGCGGATTTCCGCGCCGCGACGGTCGTCACGCTGTTCCTGTTCCCCGATATGATTCTGCGCCTGCGGCCGCGGCTGCTGGCCGAGCTCGCCCCGGGCACACGGATCGTCTCGCATCGCTTCGACCTCGGCGACTGGCCGCCCGAGCGGCGCGCCGACGTGGACGGACACGTGATCTTCCTGTGGACCGTGCCGCCGCGCGGCACGCGGTAGCTGCTACGCAGCCGGGATGGTTTGCTCATCCCCTCCTTCTCAAGGAGGGGTGGCTGCTACGCAGTCGAGGTGGTTT
>JAABRB010000363.1 GCA_011391185.1 Betaproteobacteria bacterium | reverse complement strand
TCTTGGCAAGGAGCGGAACGACGCCTGGCGGCGAACTGGGCGGTTTTCTTCGGCGAATTTCTGATTCGGGACACTAGCAGGCTTCTCCAGAAGCACCACGGCTGGATTCGGGAGCGCCATCAGATGCTTGCGATCATCGGCGGGAGCGGGCTGACCTGTCTGTCGGGCCTCGAGGAAATTCGGCGCGAAGCGGTCGGCACCCCGTACGGCGAGCCTTCCGACGCGATCTCGCACGGGACGATTCGCGGGCGTGCCGTCATGTTCCTGGCGCGCCACGGGAATGCGCACACCATTCCGCCGCATGAGATCAACTACCGCGCCAACCTCTGGGCATTGAAGGAGCGGGGGGCGGCACGAATCGTTGCGGTCGCCTCGGTGGGCGGCATGCGGGCCGATCTTGGCCCTGGCGCGCTCGTCGTCCCGCACCAGATCATCGATTACACGTGGGGGCGCCGTGCAACGTACTTCGAAGGGGGCGGGGTCCAGGTCAGGCACGTCGATTTCACGCATCCCTACGCCGAAGGTCTGCGCCAGCAGGTCCTCGCTGCCGCGCGGGCGGCCGGCGAAAAAGTGATCGACGGGGGCGTTTATGCCGCCACGCAGGGTCCGCGACTGGAAACCGCCGCCGAGATCGACCGGCTCGAGCGGGACGGTGCAGACATGGTGGGCATGACCGGCATGCCGGAAGCGGCGCTGGCGAGAGAGCTCGATCTCGACTATGCAGCGATCGCGGTGGTCGTCAATCATGCGGCGGGGCGCGGAGAGTCAAAGGATGGCATCGAACTGGAGCGCATCGAAGCAATGCTGGGCGAAACCGTCGGTCGTGCGCGGCGCGTGATCGAGGCGCTGGTGGGGTTGTCATGATCCGCGAAGTGCTGCGCATGGGCGATCCGCGCCTGCTCGAGATCGCCAGGCCGGTCGAGGCATTCGGGACTCCGGAGCTTCTGGCGCTGATCGCCGACCTGCGCGACACGATGGATCACCTGGATGGCGCCGGGCTGGCCGCCCCGCAGATCGGCGTGGGGCTGCGGGTCGCGATTTTCGGAGTGACCAGCAATCCGCGCTATCCGGACGCGGAAGAAGTGCCCGATACGGTGCTCATCAACCCCGCGCTGACTCCGCTCGGAGCCGATCTGGAGGAGGGCTGGGAGGGGTGCCTCTCGGTGCCCGGAATGCGCGGGATCGTGCCGCGATACAGCCGGCTACGCTATCGGGGTCGCGATGCCCATGGCGCGGAAATCGACCGGACCGTGACCGGCTTTCACGCCCGGGTGGTCCAGCACGAGTGCGACCACCTGGACGGGATTCTCTATCCGATGCGGATTCGCGATCTCGCGAATTTCGGCTTCATCGACGCATTGTTTCCCGGGCAGGATATTCAAGACGAGTGAGTCGCGGGAGATCGAGTCACGACGAATCGTGACTGACCGGGCTCCGCGCTTCACTGCAGCGCGGCGAGCAGATCGTTCTCGAGCTGCAGCATCGTGCGTTCGTTCGCCAGCGCGGCCCCGGTGACCACAAAGACATCTTCGGCGCGCTCGCCCAGTGTCACGATCTTGGCGGTGCGCAGGCTGACGCGATATTGTCCGAGCACCCGCGCAACCGCATAAAGCAGGCCGGGACGATCGCCCGCCGTGATCGACAGGACATGATGCGGGCCACCCTCGTCGGGCCGGATGTGCACTTCGGGGGTCACGGGAAAATGCCTGAGCTGGCGCGAAATGCGTCCCTGCAGCGGCGGAGGAAGCGGCGCATGGCGCTCCAGCCGGTCCGCGAGGTCATGCTCGATCAGGCTGCTCATCTCCCGGTAGGGCGATGACCCGGGCGGCGACAGCACTAGAAATGTATCCAGCGCATATCCATGCCGCGTGGTGTGAATTTTCGCGTCGAGGATGTTGTCGCCGATCTGCCCGAAATATCCACAGATGCGCGCGAACAGGTCCGGCTGGTCGCGGCAGTAGATCATGACCTGAATACCTTCACCGATCGGGGACAAGCGCGCCTTGACGACCGGCTTCTCCGGCGCGACACGATAGTGCAGATGGCGCGTCTGCCAGGCGATCTCCTGCGGTTCGTGCCGCAGGAAGTAGGCGAGGTCCAACTCACGCCAAAGTGCCTTGCTCGCATCGTCGGAGAGCGCGTAGAGGCGCAGCAAACGTTCGGCCTCGGCTCGCTTGGCCTGCACATCCTGATCGAATCCCGCGCTATCCCCGCGTAGAAACGCGCGCGTGGCGCGCAGGAGATCCTCCAGCAGCTTGCCTTTCCAGGCATTCCAGACCTTCGGACTCGTGCCGCGAATGTCGGCCACCGTCAACAGGTAAAGCGCCATCAGGCGCCGCTCGGTGCCCACGACGCCAGCGAACTCGGCAATTACCGCGGGATCGGCGAGGTCACGCTTCTGGGCGAATGTCGACATCCTGAGGTGGTGCGCGACGAGGAAGCCGACCAGATCGGTGTCCTGGGGCGCAAGATCGTGCACGGCGCAGAAACGCCGGGCGTCGAGCTGCCCCAGGTTGGAATGATCGCCGCCGCGGCCCTTGGCGATGTCGTGGAAGATCGCCGCGATGTACAGCAGCCAGGGCCGTTCGAAGTCCGCGATGAGCCGGCTGCAGAGCGGGTATTCGTGTGCATGCTCGACCATGGTGAAGCGCCGGATGTTGCGCACGACCTGGAGGATGTGCTGATCGACGGTATACACGTGGTACAGGTCGTGCTGCATCTGCCCGACGATGCGCCCGAATGCCGGCAGGTAGCGCCCGAGAATGCCGTACTGATTCATGCGCCGGAGCTCGTGCACGATGCCGCGCGGCTGCTGGAGTATCGCGATGAATCGTGCCCGATTCGCGGGATCCCGCCGGTACGACGCGTCGATGTGACCACGCGCTCGCCAGAGGGCGCGGAGCGTCGGCGCGGTCATCCCTTTCAGCTCCGAGTGTTGCTGCATGATGAGAAAGCTCTCGAGGATCGCGTTCGGCGCGCGCTCGAAGACGTCCGGATCGCGGGCGTCGAGCAGCTCGCGTACGCTCTGGAAGCGCTCGTTGATGATTTCCGGCTCAGTGCCGTGGCTCGGGAATATCGCCGCACCCAGGTTCTGGAGCAGGATCGTGTTCAGCTGCCGCACCGCTTTGGCCGTGCGGTAGTAGCGTTGCATGAAAACTTCGCTCGCTCGCTTCGAGCCCGTGGGCGGGACCCCGAACCCCGTAGCGAGCGCATCCTGGTAGTCGAACAGTATGCGATCCTCGCGCCGACCTGCGGTGAAGTGCAGGCGGATCCGGATATGCCGGAGCAGGTCCTCGTGTCGCTTGAGCTGGCGCGCCTCGGTAGCCGTGACGAGGCTTTGGATTGCAAGTGCGCGCCAGTCATTGGCGAGGCGGGCGGCGCGGCTCACCCAGAGGATGATCTGGAGGTCGCGCAGGCCGCCCGGCGACTCCTTGAGATTCGGCTCCAGGCTGTAGGCCGTGTCCTGGTATTTCTCGTGGCGCTGCTCCTGCTCGACCCGCTTGGCCTTGAAGTAGCGCCGGACGTCGAATCCGCGGAGAACGGCCTCGCCCAGGGCACGAAACGACGTGCGGCTGCCGGCCAGGTGGCGGGCCTCGAGCAACGTCGTCTGGATCGTGATGTCCCGGGCGGCCTCTTCGGCGCACTCCGCCACCGTGCGCACGCTGTGCCCGATCTCGAGCCCGGCGTCCCAGAGATGGCCCACGAAGCGCTCGACCGACCCCTGATGCTCTGCGGAAAGCGGCGCGGGAAGCAGAATCAGGATGTCGACGTCCGAATGCGGAAACAGCTCGCCGCGCCCGTATCCGCCAACGGCCACGAGCGTGAATCCGGGCGGGAATGACGACCGCCGCCAGAGCGTTCGCAACAACTGATCCACGAGGCGGCGGTGCCCGTGAAGGAATCTGGCGGCCGCGGGCCGCGCGAGATAGGTGTCACGGAGTGCAGCACGCGCCTCGCGCAATCGTTCGCGCGAATCCGCGATAGCCGCCGACTCGGCGGATCGGCGCGGCTGGACGGCGCTCATGCCATGGGCGGCGATCGTCC
>JAABRB010000362.1 GCA_011391185.1 Betaproteobacteria bacterium | reverse complement strand
AGTCGAGCAGGCGCTCGCCGTCGTCGGTGAGCTTGGAGGCGCGGCCGTCGCGCTCGAAGATCGGCTTGCCGAGCCGCTCCTCGAGCCGCTTCATCTGCATGGAGACGGCGGACTGGGTCTTATGCACCACGTCGGCCGCGCGCGTGAAGCTGCCGGTCTCGGCGATGGCGATGAAGGTGCGAAGCTGGTCGATGTCGAGAAGCGCGGTCATGGGAGAGCCCTGAGTCTGGAATCAAACCATTCGAGATGCTGATCAGTTAGATTAAAAACATTCGTTTCACTTATCAATCGCCAGGGTGCATAAAGACCCTGTCACGAACTCAAACCGAGGTGATTTCGGGTCGTGCGGGGCTTCGCCTCGCGCGAGAAGCCCCGTCTTTGCCAGCAATTACGAAGGAGCCCGCCATGAGCTGCATCGCCGAGAGCCCCAAGGCCGTTCCGCAACCCTGGCTGCCGTCGACCTGCGCCCTGCTCGGGTGGATCGCGCGTCGCCTAGGCGCGATCGGACGAGCGATCGCAGGCCGGCGCGTGCTCCGCGAACTCGCGTCCTTCGACGAGCGCATGCTGCGGGATATCGGCCTGAGCCGCCACGACCTGCGTAGCGCAGTGGCTGAGCCGCTCTATCGCGATCCGACCGTGCTGCTTGCCGGACGTGTCGACGAGTCGCGGGACGGACGAAGCACTCGTGCCTGTCTCCCGCGGACGGCTCCGGTCAACGTGATCTCATACTGAATCTCGCTTCCACATTTTCGGCAGCCCTCCCCACTCCCCCAGCTGCCGATCCTGGCGCCCGCCGGTACACCCACGGCGGGCGCCTTTTCTTTGTGCGACAATTTCGGGTGGCCTTGCACGGATGCGGCTCGGCTATAGTGGCGATCGCCGCGCGCCGCGGCCTTCTCCTCCAGGTCGCGATGTCCGAACCGATTCCCCGCCTTCGCCTGATCGTGATCCTCGGCGCGCTCTCGGCGTTCGGTCCGTTGGCGACCGATATGTACCTGCCGGCGTTCCCTGCGCTGGCACGCGCGTTCTCGACCGACGCGGCTGCGGTGCAAGGAACACTCGCCACTTACTTCGTCGGTCTTGGACTCGGGCAGGCGATTTGGGGTCCGATCTCGGACCGATACGGACGCAAGTCTTCGATGCTGTTCGGTCTCGCGTTGTTCGTCGCTGCCTCGGTTGCCTGTGCGCTGGCGACATCGATCGAGAGCCTCTGGATTTTCCGTTTCGTCCAAGCGCTCGGCGGTAGTGTCGGTATGGTGCTCGGACGCGCGGCGGTGCGTGACGTCTACAAGGGCGCGGACGCCGCGCATTTCTACTCGCGTCTGCTGATCGTGCTCGGAATGGCGCCGGTCCTCGCGCCGTTTCTCGGTGGGCAGATTCTCGGCTTCTTCGGGTGGCGGTCGATCTTCTGGGCGCTCGGATTATTAGGGATTGCGTGCTTTCTCTCGGTCTGGCTGCAGCTTCCTGAAACCTTGCCACCCGCCCGACGCGCGAGCGGCGGCCTCGGCGCTGTGCTCAAGGACTACGGAAAGCTCCTGCGCGACCGGCATTTCCTCGGCTTCACGTTGCCGTCGAACTTCGCTTTCGCCGGAATGTTCGCCTATATCGCCGGCTCGCCGTTCGTGTTCATCGAGCTGTTCGGTATCGCGCCGGATCGCTTCGGGCTGCTGTTCGGCTTCAACGCGATCGGCATCGTGCTGGTGTCGCAGCTCAATGCACATCTGGTGCACCGCTTCGGGCCGGCGCTCTTGTTGCGCGTCTCCTTGGTCGTCTATTTTGCGGCCGGGCTCGCGCTGCTCGTGGCGGCCCTGACACAAGCTGGGCTCGTCGCGGTCGCGGCGCCGCTGTTCTTCGCGGTAGCGACGATGGGGGTGGTGCCGCCGAACTCCATGGCGCTCGCGCTCGAGCCTTATCCGCGCGCCGCCGGCAGCGTGTCGGCACTTTCCGGCGCGATGCAGTTCTCGGTCGGCGCGCCGATCGTGGCACTGCTTGGCGTGCTGCACGACGGCAGCGCACTGCCGATGGCTTATATAGTGGCTGGCTGCGGGCTCGTGGCGCTGGCGATCAATTTCGCATCCACGCGCGGTGCGAAGCCGGATTAGGGCAGCTTGTCGAAGCCCTGGGTGAAGCCCGACAGGCTCACTGGAATCCCGATGCCTTCTTCGGGCGTCTGGAAGATGATGAAGGTCGCGATCTGGCCGCTCTTGAGCTGGCCGACAAGTTTCTCATCCATGATGACTTCGGCGACGCAGCCATTGGGCAGGCAGCGCACGAAGCCCGCGCGGCCGACGTCGGCTTGGTCGATTTTGAGCCCCAGACCCGAAGGCAGCAGCACGCCCAAAGGCGCCAGCACGCGCATGAGGCGCGACTTTTGATCGGCGGTCTTGAGCACGATCACGGTGAGGCCGACGTTGGGCCGGTCCTCGGCGGTTACGCTCTGGATCAGCGCGCATTGCTCGGCTTGAGCACCGGCGGGGGTGTCGCAGCGGATCTGCCAGTCGCCATGCACCGAGCGCACCACGCCCTGCGCTGCGGCCGGTGAGGCCGAGAAGGCCGCCGCGACGAGCGCGATTGCCAGACGCAACGAATAACACCGCATCAAGTCACTCCGGGCGCAGGCGAATCACGCTTGGCGTTCGCCAAGATCGGCTAGGCCGAACCGCCTACAATGCCGCCGCTCCATGTCAAGGACCGGGCGGGCGGCAATGAGGCGATTGGCGGTACATCTTATCCGTTATCCGACCAATTGCCGCATCATTGGCTGCTCCGTTGGCGTTGCGAGGCTTTGGGAAGTATGGTTCAAGGGCCTTCATCTGCGGCTTTACCGACTTTCCGGGCGCGCGCCGGGACCATGGAATGGCTGCAGTAGGCCATGTCCCGAGCACCGGGCCATTGACGAATTGGAAGGGATAGCGGACGCGATGATCGCTGGAATAGCGGCCCTGCGGGGACGGTTTTCTCGGATTGGAGCCGCCTTCAGCGTGCTCGCGGGCGCAATCGTCTTTGCTATGCCGGCCTTGGCCGGGACCGGCCTGCCTACACCGTGGCAGATCGACTTTCAGACCCCGGTTACTCCGGTGATGGAAGCGATTTACTCGTTTCACGCGTTTCTCACCATCCTGTCGGCGGCGATCACCGTGTTCGTCATGGTGCTGCTCGGGATCTGCATCTTCCGTTTCAACGAGCGCTCCAATCCGGTCCCCTCGAAGACCACTCACCACACCGCGCTCGAAATCGTCTGGACCGTGATCCCCGCGATCATCTTGATCGTGATCTTCGTGCCCTCGCTGCGCATATTGTTCGAGCAGCTCGAAATTCCGAAGTCGGATCTGACGGTGAAGGCCACCGGCACGGCGCAGTGGACCTGGACCTACAATTATCCCGACAACGGCGGCTTCAGCTTCGACAGCAACATGCTGCAGGACAACGAGCGCAAATCCGGCCAGCCGCGCCTCTTGGCCGTCGACAACGAGATGGTCGTGCCGGTCAATAAGGTCGTGCGCGTGCAAGTCACCGCCGAAGGGATCATCCACGCTTTTGCGATGCCTTCATTCGGCATCAAGATCGATGCGATCCCCGGCCGCCTGAACGAAACCTGGTTCAAGGCGACGCGCGAGGGCATCTTCTACGGCCAGTGCTCCGAATTATGCGGCCGTAACCATGCCTTCATGCCGATCGCGATCCGGGTGGTGAGCGATCGGGAGTTCGCAGCCTGGGTCGAGGAAGCAAAGAAGAAATTCGCGGCGGTGCCGGATCCGGCAACCGTCGTCGTGGCTGAAGCGGTGCGCTGAACGCAGCGCGCACGAGCAGGATCGAGAACGAGGCAAGCTAATGGCTTATGGCGCGACGCATCACGCTGAACACGACCACAGCCCGACCGGCTGGCGGCGCTGGATGTATTCGACCAACCATAAGGACATCGGCACGCTCTATCTGGTGACGGCGATCCTTTCGGGAGTGATCGGCGGGCTGTTATCGGTCGGCATGCGGCTCGAGCTGCAAGACCCGGGCATGCAGTACTTCACCAATCCGCACACCTTCAATGCGTTCG
>JAABRB010000361.1 GCA_011391185.1 Betaproteobacteria bacterium | reverse complement strand
GAAGCGTGACGGGGTGGTGTCCTCCTCACACTTCACGTGCGCTTCGCGGCGAGGGCCTTGTGGACTTTGGATGCCGTCTCGCGGCCGAGCTCGCCGCAGATGAACCGACCGATCTCGAACACTTGCTCCAGGTCGACGCCGGTCTCGATCCCGAGGCCGTCGAGCATGTAGACCACGTCCTCGGTGGCGACATTTCCCGATGCGCCTTTCGCGTAGGGGCAGCCGCCGAGGCCTGCGACCGAGCTGTCGACCACGTTCACGCCTTCCAGGAGCGCGGCGTAAATGTTCGCCAGGGCCTGCCCGTAGGTATCGTGAAAGTGCACCGCCATTTTCTTGAGCGGCACGTCGCGCGCGACGGCCTCGATCAGGTCCCGCACCTTTCCGGGCGTGCCCACGCCGATGGTGTCGCCGAGCGAAATCTCGTAGCAACCCATCGCGAAGAGTCGGCGCGCCACCTCCGCCACCGCCTTCGGCTTGATCTCACCTTCGTAGGGGCAGCCGACGACGCAGGAGATGTAGCCGCGCACCTTGACGCCCCGTTCCTTCGCGGCCTCGAGCACCGGAGTGAAGCGATCGAGGCTCTCGGCGATCGAGCAATTGATGTTCTTCTGGCTGAAAGTCTCCGACGCCGCACCGAACACCGCGATCTCGTCGGCGCCGGCGGCCATCGCCGCCTCGAATCCCTTCATGTTCGGCACGAGCACCGGGTAGCTGACGCCGGGCTTGCGCGCGAGTCCGCGCATCACGTCCGCGCCGTCGGCCATTTGCGGCACCCATTTCGGGGAGACGAATGCGGTCACCTCCACCGCCGGGACGCCGGCTTCGGCAAGCCGCTCGATGAGCTCGATTTTCACCGCCGCGGGCACCGACTTCGGCTCGTTCTGCAGTCCGTCGCGCGGGCCGACGTCGACGATCTTGACTTGACGCGGCAGTCCGTTCACTGCTTGCTCCGTTCGAAGGCGAGCAGCTCCGCGCCTTCAGCCACTTGCTCGCCGACGCCGTAGAGCAACTCCTTGACCGTCCCGGCGGCCGGTGCCTTGATCGTGTGCTCCATTTTCATGGCCTCGAGGATGAGCAGCGGGGTTCCCTTCTCGACCGTGGCGCCGGCTTCAACCAGCACCGCGATGATCTTGCCCGGCATGGGCGCGGCGAGCCCGCCGGCCGCACCGCCCGCGTCGAGCTCGTGCAGCCCGGGGTCGTGCAGCTCCAGGGTGTGTCGCTCCGCGCCCTGGAACACATCGATCGTGCGGCCGCTCCGCACCACGCGCGCTGCAATGGACCGGTCGTCCAGCCAGGCGCGCAGCACCCCGCCCGAGCGCTCCCCCGATACAGTCCGCCTTCCGTGCGGCAGTTCGAACTCGAACGCGCCCCGGCGGTAATGAACCGTCACGGCGGCCTGCCGTTCGCCTTCGCGGAAGACGAAAACGTGGTGGTTGTCTTCGTTCAGACGCCAGCCGTCGCAGTCACCCCACGGGGAGTGGGGGTCGCCGGAGGCGACGGCATGCTCGCGGGCTGCCGCTTCCAGGCGCAGCAGCTCGTCGAGTGCCGCAAGCGCGAGCACCTGGTCGCTCGCCGGCTGCGCGGGCGGAAAGAGCGACGCGCGATTGCGCTCGATCAATCCCGTATCGAGGTCGCCGCTCGCGAAGGCCTCGCTCGCGACAAGACGGGCCAGAAATGCGATGTTCGTCGTGAGCCCGACCACTTCGAATTCGCCCAGCGCGGCGCGCATCCGGGCGAGCGCTGCGGGGCGATCGGGGCCCCACACGATCAGCTTGGCGATCATCGGATCGTAGTGCGGACTGATTGCATCGCCGCTACGCACGCCGGTGTCGATGCGCACGTCCCGGCCCGATTCGGGCGTCGCGAGATGCGTGATCGTGCCGGTCGCCGGCAGGAAATCGCGATCGGGATCCTCGGCATAGATCCGCGCTTCCAGCGCATGTCCGTCGATCGCGAGCCCGTCCTGCCCGACGGGCAGCGGCTCGCCCGCCGCCACGCGGATCTGCCATTCGACGAGATCCTGCCCGGTGATCATCTCGGTGACGGGATGCTCGACTTGCAGCCGGGTGTTCATCTCCATGAAGTGAAACGTGCCCGACGGGTCGGCGATGAACTCCACCGTTCCCGCGCCGATGTATCCGATTGCCTTTGCGGCGGCGACCGCGGCGGCGCCCATTTCGGCGCGCCGCTCGGCGGTGAGGCCGGGGGCAGGCGCTTCTTCCAGCACCTTCTGATGCCGGCGCTGCACCGAGCAGTCGCGCTCGAAGAGATGCACGCAGTTGCCGTGCCGGTCGGCGAACACCTGGATCTCGATGTGCCGCGGGCGGAGCAGATAACGCTCGAGAAGCACTTTGTCGTCGCCGAAGGCCGATGCCGCTTCGCGCTTGCAGGAGGCAAGCGCTGCGGCAAAATCGCCGGTCTTCTCGACGATCCGCATGCCCTTGCCCCCGCCGCCCGCCGAGGCCTTGATGAGCAGCGGATAACCGGCCTTGTCGGCTTCCTTCTGCAGCGACGCGGCGTCCTGCCGGTCACCATGATATCCGGGCACCAGCGGGACCTTCGCCTTCTGCATGAGCGCCTTCGCGGCGCTCTTCGAGCCCATCGCCCGGATCGCCGCTGCGGGCGGACCGATGAAGACGACCCCCGCCTTCTCGCATGATCCGGCGAATGCCGCGTTCTCTGACAGGAAACCGTACCCGGGGTGGATCGCCAGTGCACCGGACTGCTTCGCCACCGCCAGGATCGCGTCGCCGCGCAGATAGCTTTCTTTCGCGGGCGCCGGGCCGATGCAGTACGCCTCGTCGGCCGACGCGACGTGCAGGGCGTGCGCATCAGCCTCCGAGTACACGGCCACGGTGCGAATGCCCATGCGCCGCACGGTGCGGATCACCCGGCACGCGATCTCGCCGCGGTTGGCGATGAGGAGCTTTGCGAACATGGGCGTTACGACTGCTTCCCGGGCAGCCAGGCGGGCCGGCGCTTCTCGAGGAACGCGCGCACGCCTTCCCGGCCTTCCTCGGTCGCGCGTGCGGTCGCGATGTGCCGCGCAGTGTCCGCGACCAGCTCGGGCGTAAGCGGCGCGCCCGCCACGTCGCGGATGAGTTGCTTGGTCGCCGCGTGCGCAGCGGGCCCGCCGGCGAGCAGTTCGCGACAGATGCCCGCCACGGCTTCGTCGATCCCGGCTGCCGGGGCAAGCGCGTGCACGAAACCGATGCGGTGCGCCTCCGCGGCGGAGAAGCGCTCGGCCGTGAGGAAGTAGCGATGCGCGGCGCGCTTGCCCATCGCCGCAAGCACGTAGGGACTGATCGTCGCGGGCACCAGCCCGAGCTTCACCTCGGACAGACAGAACTCCGTCTCTTCGGCGGCCACGGCGATATCGCACGCGGCCACGAGCCCCATGCCGCCCGCGTATGCCGGCCCATGCACGCGCGCCACCGTGGGCTTGGACAGCGTCGCGATCGTGTGCAGCATGTCGGCCAGGACGAGGGCATCGGCGTAGTTCTCGTCGAACGAGAAGCCGGCCATCTTCTTCATCCAGTTGAGATCGCCGCCCGCGCTGAATGCGGCTCCGCGTCCGCCGAGCACGACGACGCGCACCGCCGGATCGCTGTCCATCCCGGAAAACGCCTGCGCCAACTCCGCGATCGCGGTCTCGTTGAACGCGTTGCGTATCGCGGGCCGGTTGAGCCAGACATGGCCGATGCCGTCACGCACTTCGATCTCGAGGGTTTCGTAAGCCATCCTGCGACCTGTCGCGCCGCGCCCGGCGCGATTATCGGCGGGCAACGCGCAATGATAGTGGAATAAGCCCCCGCGGGGCGGTGCCGGCCGGTTGGGCCGTGCCCGGGCGGCCGGGCTCAGTACGACTTCGGCAGCCCGAGCACCTTCTCGGCAATGAAGCAGAGGATGAGGTGCGGACTCACCGGCGCGATGCGCGGGATCCAGGCCTCGCGCATGTAGCGCTCGACGTGATACTCCTTCGCGTATCCCATGCCGCCATGCGTCAGGACCGCCGTCTCGCAAGCGCGAAAGCACGCTTCGCCCGCGAGGTACTTGGCGGCGTT
>JAABRB010000360.1 GCA_011391185.1 Betaproteobacteria bacterium | reverse complement strand
GCCCGGTCGAGTGTCGCGGAGAGCTCGGCGATCTCCGTGTCGGTCGCGCGCTCGACGGCGAGCCGCACGCAATGCATCTCGTTCACGAGCCGGATGTCGATGACGTTGAGGATTTCCTCCAGGGAGACCGGCCGGACGAAGGCGCCCTTGCGCGGAATCACCTCGACCATGCCCTCGATCATCAGGCGGTTGAGCGCCTGGTTGACCGGCGTGACGCCGAGACCGAGCTGGGCGCTCACCTGCGCCGCGTTGAGGTAGGCGCCCGGGCGGTACTCGAGCGTGATGACGCGCCGCTTGATCTCCTCGTAGGCGACATCGCTCAGGCGCGCGCCGGCGGGGGGCCGGGCCCGGCGCGCGGCCACGCGTCCCGGGCCGCTGCGGGCCCGCAACCGTGCGCCGCCCCTCATGGGACGCCGGTCTCCACGCTCATGGTTCCGAGCCTCACTTGGGCGCGTAGTAATGCTGCTCGAGCAGGATGCAGCCGCCGTCGGACTTGAACGGTCCGTGGTGCACGCCGGGCGGCCGGCAGGCATAGGTCGGGCCGGAAAATTTCTCGCCGCCGCGCCCCTCCTTGTCGTTGCCGACGATCAGGTCGCCCGAAAGCATGAAGACTTCCTCCCAGTACTCGTGCACGAACGGCACGGTGCTGAACGTGCCGGGGTCGATCCTGAGGAGTCGGGTGCGATTGCCGGTGCCTTTCTTTTCATCCAGCGTGCCGGCGAGAATCTTCTCGTAGAAGCCGGGGGGATAGCCCGGCACCGGATCGAATCCATCCTTCATGCTCACCGGGGTGAATTCGAAATGGGGTTTCCTTGCGCTCATGATTGCTCCTTTCCTATGCTTCCATGGGCAGAGATTCGATGCGGTACGCATGCGTGAGCTTGCGCCCGAGCACCGGATCATCCAGCTCGATGTTGAACTGCGCGGCCGGGCGCACGCCGCCGCGCACCGCGTGCGTCCCGCCGAACATCGCGGTGCCTGCGGGCAGGGCGGCCTTGCCGGTGTAAAGGCGGACGATCTCGTCTGGATGACGCATTCCGGAGACCGCCCCTTCCTGGTAGAGCGTGCGCTCGCCGCCGATGTGCGCCCAGGACCGCAGGACGAGTCGGTCCCAGTGCGGCGCGACGTCCTCGTAGCGCCACACCTCGGGCCCGATCACTTTCGCGCACATCTGCTTCGAGACCGTGACGTCGATGGCCTCGACCTTGCGGTCTGTGTGATCGGAACCGACTCCGACCCACAGCCCGTCGGCGAGGCTCAACAGCACGAACTCGACCTCGCCGCTCGAATCACCGCCCGCGACCTGGATCGCGCCGGAGGTGGTGAGCAGCGCGGCGGCGGCGCGATAGAAGATCGGCGTGTGGCTCGGTCGCTTGACGCCGATCTCCGCCAGCTCGCGAATGTGCTGCTCCACCGCGGCAGCGTCGCGACCGGTCCAGCCGGCGATGACGAGGTTTTCGATCGCGGCATCGCCGGCGTGAAGGGCATCGCCGGTGTGCGCGGCGTTCTGCGAGCGGCGGGTTAGTGTGAGCGTGACTGCCATTTCATCGGCTCCGGTCGGCTCAGCGCGGCGCCGGGTAGGTCTCGAGGAGCGCCCACTTGCCGTCGCGCATCTCCAGCACGTATACCGGCTTCAGCGCATCGTGATCGTCACCGAACGAGATCGGCCCCTCCAGCGCCGGATAGTCCTTCATGCCCTGGATCGCGTCGCGGATTGCGGTCCGCTCCGCGGCGAGCTTCGACGGGTCGCCGGTGACCTTCCCTTCCTTCATCGCCCACGCGTAGAAGAGCACGATGTCGTAGGTCGCCGCGTCGAATTGCGCGGGCGCCGTGCGATCGGCGTTCATTGCCTTCGCGCGCTTCTCGAACTCGGCGGCGAACTTCCTGGTGCGGTCATTGAGCTCGGCGAAGAACGTCGAGGGAATGACCGTTCCGCTTCCGGCCGCACCCATCCGGGAAGGCAGATCCGGGTCGTTGATCGTCGAGCCCGCGACAAGGCGCGACTTGACGCCCTGCCGGCGCATCTCCTGCGCGAGCTTGATTGCCGCCTCCGGAGGCGCGCCGATGCCGACGAGATCCGTCGGAGATGCCTTGAGTTGCGCAACCTGCGCGGACATGTCGAATGCGGCGAGCTTGAAGTCGACCGAAAGCTTGAGGTCCACGCCAGACTGCTTCATCACGCCGGGGAGCACCTTCTCGCCCATCGCGCGCGAGATCGTGTCGTCATTTGCGTACGCGACTGCCCCGGTGGCCATGGGCATTCCTTTTGCCTTGAGCGCGCTCATGACGCGCGCGAACATGTAGCCCTCGTTGGAGGTGTTGCGGAAGGCGTACTTGAAGTTCGCGACGAGCTTCGGCGCCGAGGAAGCCATTGCCATGGTGACGATGCCGGTCCGGTCTCCGGCCGGCGCAGCGACCTGGACCTGCCCCGAGCTGAATGGGCCGATGATCGCGAGCACCTTGTCGTCCTCGGCGAGCTTGCGCAGCCCCACGACCGTCTGACCGGGGTTGCCCGCGGTGTCGAAGGTGATGTAGCGCAGCTTCTTGCCGTTCACGCCGCCGGCCGCATTGATCTCGTCGACCGCCATGCGGGCCGCGATCTCGTTCGAGCGCGACAGGCTGACGAACGGTCCGGTCTCGGCGGTGAGATAGCCGAGCACGAGCTCGCTTTGGGCCGCCGTGCCCGTCGACATGGCCAAACCCGTGATCGCCAGTGCCGCAGCCGCAATTTGCACGATTCCTCTTCGCTTCATGGTCGTCCCCTCTCTCCTGGTGGCCCGTGGGTGGGGGCGCGGGCCGCGTGCCCCTGGCCGGCACGTGCGCCGGCCCCTGCAAATTCAGCATTGTCCGGTTTGGGCGCGTGCGCTGACGTTGCCCCAGCGCCCGCGCCAAGGTAAGCGTCGCGCAGCCGATCATCGGACGCAAGCTCGTCCGGCCGGCCTTCCAGCACGATCCGGCCGAGCTCCATGACGTACGCGCGCTGCGCAATCGCGAGCGCCTTGCGCGTGTTCTGCTCGACGAGCAGTATGGTCAGGCCCTCGCGGTTCAGGTCGACGAGGAGGCGAAAGAGCTCGCCGACGAGCCGTGGGCTCAGGCCGAGCGACGGCTCGTCGAGCATGAGCAGTCGCGGCCTGGCCAGCAGTCCGCGCCCGATCGCGAGCATCTGCTGCTCGCCGCCCGAGAGCACCGAGCCGCGCAGGCGGCGCCGCTGGGCGAGATTCGGAAAGCGCTGGTAGATGGCGTCGATCTCCGCGCGCAGCGCGCCGCGATCGCGGCGCCCCCACGCGCCCATGAGCAGGTTCTCTTCGACCGAAAGGCCCATCACGATCCGTCGACCTTCAGGTACCAGGACGAGCCCGTTCGCGACGCGTGCGGTGGTGCTGGCACGGGTGACGTCGCTGCCGCCGAGCACGACCTGGCCGGAACGTGCCCGGAGAAGGCCGAGAATGGTTTTCAGCAGCGTGCTCTTGCCCGCGCCGTTTGCGCCGAGCACGGCCACCACCTCGCCTTCGCCGACCGTCAGGCTTACTTCCTTCAGAGCGTCGAGACGCCCGTAACCGGCTGAGAGACGTTTGATTTCGAGAAGTGCCATCGGACTAGGCTTCCGTTCCGAGATACGCTTCGCGGACTGCCGGGTCGCTATGCGCTTCTTGGGGCGTGCATTCGGCGATCTTGCATCCGAAGTTGAGCACGATCACCTGGCGGCAGAATGCGCCGATGAAGTGCATGTCGTGTTCGACCACGAGCAGCGTCACGCCGGTGTCCGAAACGCGCTCGAGGTGCTTGCGTAGCGCGTCGCTCTCGGCGGGGTTCAGTCCGGCGGCAGGCTCGTCGAGCAGCAGCATGCGCGGTCGCGCGGCGAGCGCGCGAATGAGCTCGATCCGCTTCTGCACGCCATAGGGCAGCGTTCCGGTCGTCTGGTCGGCATACCCGCCGAGGCCCGCTTCCTCGATCGCGGCGCGCGCCTCGACTCGCCAGCGGTTGCCGGGCAGCAGATTGACCGGCTGCAGCATGCCCAGGACCGAGCCGTTGCGCGCGTTCTGCGCGATCATCACGTTCTCGATCACC
>JAABRB010000359.1 GCA_011391185.1 Betaproteobacteria bacterium | reverse complement strand
GCGAAGAGCTGCAAAAGCGTAATGCTGCCATCGGCCTCGCGCGCCACCCGGGCCGACCCGCCGCTCAGCCGGAGCGCGCCGATCGCCGCGGCACGCTTGCCCAGATCCACGCGGCCGCCTTCAAGCTTCGCCTGCTCGAGCGTGAGCAGCGGCTCGCCAGCACCGCGTAGCCCCAGGGTGAACTTCGCCAGGTCCACCGTCAGGTTCTCGATCGCCGCCTCGAACGTCTTGCCCACGGCAGCCGTGGCCGAGAAACCCACGTTGACGCTCCCGATCTCCGCGGTAAACGGCTGCACGCGCGACTCGTCGGTAACGCGCAGCACAAACTCCTCGATTCGCGCCGCTCCCAGCGTGAGTCTCCAGGTCCCGTCCGCACTCCCGCCGCCCGCTGGAACCGGCGCCGTTGCCGCAGCCGCTGCTGGCGGCTTGTCGGCTGCGATTCGCTGCCACTCGGTGGCGCCGGATTCGTCGAGTGTGGCCTCCACGTGGCCACCGCGCAACGTCAGTTCGGCGAACCCGAGCCGGTTCTCTCCGAGGTCGAAGCTGCCGCCCTGCAGCTTCGCTTCCGCGAGCTGCAGGATCGGCGCGCCGGCGCCAGCCGGCCGCAGTTCGAGCCCGCTTGCCTGCAGCGTCATGTCGTCGGCGCTGACGTGAAACTGGCCGCCGCTGTAGGCAACGCGGTAGCGCAGGCCCAGGTCGAGCGTGCCCGGCGGCTCCTCGATGCGCAGCTCGCGCGGGAAAAAAGGCACGACGCGGGAAACCCTGAGCGCCTTGATCGCGACCTCGCCATCGGAAGCAATCGGCGCCAGCGAAATCCGGCCGCGCCATGCGACCGATCCGTCGCCGGGCAGCCTGGCGGTGACCGAGTATCCGCCCTCCTTGCCCGCAAGCGTGGATAAATCCCGGACTTCGACCGCGATGTTCTCGACATTGGCGCGCGCCCGCTTCGGGTGGGACTGATCGAACAGTGACACCCTGCCCTGCACGATCGTAAAGTGGTGCACCAGCACTCGCGGCAACTTCGGCTCGGCCGGGGCTGCCGGAGCAGCCGGCGCATCATCGAGTGCGAGGAGGCGGGACACCAGAGAGGCGATATTGAGCTCGCCCCGAGGGTCGATGAGCAGGTTGAGCGCGGGCTGCTCGAGCGCTATCTCGTCGAAGGTCCACGCCCAGCGCAGCAAACTGCTCGCCTCGAAGTCCACGAACAGCCGGTCGAGCACGAGCAGCGCCTCGCCGTCGCGCCCGCTCAACCGGAAGCCGCGCATCTCGAAGGTGAACAGCAACGGGTTGATGCGGATGGCACCGATCTCGACCCTCGCGTGCAGCTTCTCGCCGGCGAAGCGCGGAATCTCGCGCTCCAGGAAATGGGGCACTATGAAAAAACCGGCGATCGCGTACAGCACCAGCGCCGCGGCAGCGATCAGGGCAGGGACCGATACCAGGTAACGACGCAGGCGCGCCCAGGACACGGCGTTTGCAATCATGGTCAGACCCGGTCAGACGAATGATACTGGCGCGGCCAGGGCGGGACCGCTTACTCCTGCGCCTGCGCGCCCGTGGGATGGAAAAGCGTGGCAATGAACGCGGCCGCCACGAAGTCAACAGTGCGCATTACACCCATCACCCATCACTCGTCACCGGTTCAAGGTTTTTTCCAGCTCTGGTCCGGATTGAACTTCGTGATCTTCTGCGCGACCACGGCGGTTTCCGGTCCGAGGTCCTTCTGGTACACCACGCCATCGTGGTTCACGACGAAGGTCATGACACCCGAGTTGCCGTAAGTGGCCGGCCACGAAATGAGCGCGTGGCCGCCGATCATCTTGCCCTTCGCGACGTAATCATAGGCTCCGCCCGGCGCATCCTTGCCCTGCGCCTTCAGGATGCGATGGTGGTAGCCATGATACGGGGCGGGCTTGCCCTCCTCGCCCTTGGCGTAGCCTTGCGCCCTGGCGGCATCGAACAGCGGCCCGAGGGGGCTGGGGGCCTCATCGGATTTCGTTGGAAAGTACAGGCCGTCGCGCTTGCCTTGCGTGCTGATGAATTTCTGCGCGTAGCTCAACAGCTTGTCCTTTTGCGGATTGCGCAGGTAATACTCGCGCTGGGCGTCCACGTAGGCGAGGGCCGTTTGTATGGTGGAGAGTTCGTTGCGACCGATGCGCCGATTGAGTAACTCCTCTTTTCCGGCCCGGGCATCGAATCGCCAGCCGGCCGCGCCTTTCACGATCGGGATGGGAAAGGGCCAGTCATCCTTGCCGATGCTGAGCACGGCCCTGGCATCACCTGACTTCTCGATCTTGTTCGCTTCCTCGTAGGACTTGACGAAGCGCTCCCGGCCCGCCTTGTCGGCCACCGCGTCGCCCGAAGAAACGAGGGGTTTCGCAGCCGCCCCGAGGATCGCCAGCAGCGCCTTGGCATCGCCGGCTTTCGCGGCGACGATCAGCTCTTTCGCGGCCTCTTGCGGAGTCGCGAACACCTTTTGCTTCGCTTCGGCGGCGACCGCTGTCGCGGCACCCCCAAGCATCCAAATCAAGGCGATCGCGGCGGTCATGCCGCGTCGTGACGTTTTTATGAAATTTTCCTGGAACGAAAACATCTCGAGCTCCTTCGATCAAGTCTGAGTAATTCTGCGTTTATGCCGTTACAACCACCACAGGGCCAAGACCGGGCAACTTGATTCTCTGCACCTGACATAGCGATCGAGTCACGGCCGCACAGGTTGTAACGGCATTTATCTGCGGTTGCTGTCCGGCTTACCGACGCCGGGCGCCGCCACCGCCACCACCGCCCGCGCGAGCGCCGCCACCACCACCTCCTGCACTCGCGCGACTGCTGGCGCCGCGACTGCTCTGCGCGCGCGCTTCGCCGCCCCGGCCGGCGCCGGCGAACGCGCCTGCGCCTGCGCCACCCGCGCGTTGCATGCCACCGCCCCGATCGCCGAATCCACTGCCACCGCCGCGATCAGCCGCGCCGCCGCCACGGTTGCTCGCACCCCCGGCGCGGTCGCCGACCCCCCCTTGCCGGTCACCCGCGCCGCCGCGAGCGATGTCCTGCCGTCCCTGGTCAGCGCGGCCGCGAAAGGCTTCGCGCGACTGCGCGCCCTGCTGCTGGCCTTTGCCGTACTTCTGCTGGCTGGCGCTGTCGCGGTACTGCGCGCCCTTGCGGTGCTCGGCGTTGTGATTCCAGTTAGTGTTCTGGATGTTGGTCTTGTTGAAGCTGTTGTAGGTGTTCTGGTTGATGGTTACGTTGCTGCTCCCCCAGTTGCAGTTGCCCCACATCGCGTTGCCCACGGCCACGCCGAGCGCGAACGAAAAAATCGCCGTGCCGGCAACGTAACCCGGCGGATAGTAGGCATAAGGGGGATACGCCGGATACGGCCACGGGCCGTACACCACCGTCGGGTTGTAGGTCGGCACGTAAACCACCTGCGGATTCGCGGGCTCGATCTTGATCACCGTGGTGCCGCCTTCCTGCGCCGTCGAGACTGTCTGCTCCTTGCTGGTTTTCAGATTTCCCGCCGCCTGCGCCTTGGCGCGCAGTCGCTGCACCGCGTCCAGCACCTCCTTCTGCTGGCCGAGGAAAGCGTCGCCCAGCTGCTGGGTCATATCGAGCTTGTCGTTCATCATCGCGAGCACCTGCGGGAACGCCGTCAACGACTTCACGCTCGGGTCCCACGGCTGCTTCTGCATCGCATCCTCCAGCGCCTTGTCCTTGACGCCGGGGTTGGCCTTGGCCCAGCGCGCGGCCGAGACGACTTCCAGCGGATAGGTCGAGGCCATCAGGATCTGCGCCACCAGCGCGTCGGGATAGAGCGCGACCGGCGCGACCAGCTGCTCGATCTCCTCCTTCTTGAAGGGCGCCGGCTGCCCTGCGTCCTGCGCGCGCCCGATCGGCACCAACGCCAGCGCAGCAAACAGCCCTATCATCATCCATCTCGACGTGAGCTTCATTTCCCCGCCCCCTCTATAAAAACCTGGAATAAGCAATTTGCCACAGAGAACACAGTATAACGCTGACCGATTGGTCCACGATGAGCGGACCAGCCGGGCGCGGCGCGCATAACCTTCAAACGCTATTTTCCC
>JAABRB010000358.1 GCA_011391185.1 Betaproteobacteria bacterium | reverse complement strand
ACCGAGCAGCATCTCATGGCGACACTGCAATCCCCCGACGGCCCGTTGCCCCAGGCGGCGGCCTACTTCTATGCCCGGTTCGGCGGACTGGCCTGAGCCACGCCCCTTGCCGACCGCTTCCCCTGGGCGGGACGCCACCTAGCCACGGTCAGCAGCCTTAATATTCATAGAAAGCACTTTAACTAATTGCTATATGTAATTGTTATTACAGATATATTATAAAAGATACTGGCTTTACCCGTCTGTACAGTGCCGGACCGAGCCGGAAACCTCCGTGAGATCTCCGGGTGCCCCGCTCGAATTGGCCCGGATGGTCGTAGCATGGAGACTGGAGGTCAGCCCGAGCGCATGTGTATCAGGCGCGCCATCATCACTTTCGCTGCGGCAGCCATGGGAATGTCCGTGCCGATATCGGCCGAATCGCAGGACGCGCATGCCGCGCGGCAGACCGCGCTGCTGCGCGAAATCGCGGCGATGGCCCGGACGACCGGATATGAGACCGGCCTCCCCGTGTTCAGCGATGCGGTCATGGCGGCGATGGGCAAGGTCGAGCGTCAGCGTTTCGTTCCGTTCGATCAAGTGCGCTACGCGTACGACAACCGGCCGCTCCCGATCGGTCATGGACAAACGATCTCGCAGCCCTACATCGTCGCTCTGATGACCGAGCTCGCTGCGCCCAAGTCGGGAGATGTCGTCCTGGAGGTGGGAACGGGGTCGGGCTATCAGGCAGCAGTGCTCGCCGAAATTGTCGCAAAGGTCTACACGATCGAGATCGTCGCGCCCGTGGGCGAGCAAGGCGCTGCGAACCTTCGGGATGCGGGCTACCGAAACGTGTACCCACGCATCGGCGACGGTTACCATGGTTGGCCGGAAGCCGGCCCGTTCGACAGCATCCTGGTGACTGCGGCCGCCCCCGCGGTGCCCCCGGCGCTCGCCGAGCAGCTCAAGCCGGGAGGCCGGCTCGTCATACCCGTAGGCGGGCGATGGGACGTGCAAGACCTCCTCGTCATCATGAAGAACGAGGATGGCTCCACCACACGGAAAAACACGATTCCGGTCCGATTCGTGCCTCTGACGCGCAGCAGGTAGGCCCGCCCAATCGATCCAATCGGCGATCCAGCCGGCGATCCAACCGGCGATCCAGCCGGCGCCGTAATCGCCCCGTGCTACG
Source organism: Betaproteobacteria bacterium (assembly GCA_011391185.1). Next base: position 2,912 of record JAABRB010000358.1, on the reverse strand, counting down.
CTCGGGCGCGACCATGTCCGCAAGCAAGCCCCTCGTCGAGCATCTGGTCGAGTCCTTCGCCGCACGCGGCGTCAAGCGCATTTTCGGAGTCCCCGGCGGAGGATCCAGTCTCGATTTCATCCGGGCCGCGGAAGCGCGCGGGATTCGGTTCGTCCTGGCGCGCCACGAGACTTCCGCGGCCATCATGGCGCTTGCCACGGGCGAAATCGACGCTGCGCCCGGGGTCGCGCTCACCACGATCGGCCCCGGGCTCGCGAACGCGGTCAATGGCATGGCATGCGCAACCCTTGACCGGGCTCCGCTCTGTCTCGTGTCCGACGGATTCGCGCCACAGCTCACCCGCTTCGTCACGCACCAGGTGTTCGACCAGGGAGCACTCAGCGCGCCAGTCGTGAAGGGGCATGGCCAACTCGAAGGCGACGCACCGGTCGAAGAACTTGAGCGGTTGCTCGACCTCGCGCAAACACCGCCCTGCGGTGCGGTCCATATCGAGCTGACGGGTGCCGCGGCGCGGCGCGCGGTGACGCACGCGTCGAGGACTCGCTCACTGGCGATCCACACGCAGACTGCGGCGGATGTTCATCGGGCGCAGGAGCTTCTTGCCCGGGCCGCCCGACCGGTGATAGTCGTCGGACTGGAGGCCTGTGCAACCGCATACGCCGCGGCCGTGCGCCGATTCTGCGGCCGGCTCGCCTGCCCGGTATTGGTCACGTACAAGGCCAAGGGCGTGGTGCCTGATTCGGACCCGAGGACGGTGGGCATCTTCACGGGAGGCACCCTTGAAGCAGCGTGCATGGATAGCGCCGACCTGATCGTCCTCATCGGCCTCGACCCCGTGGAGCTTATTCCGCATGCGTGGGGCTACCAGGCGCCGGTCCTCGATATAGGGCTCGTCGCACGCCCCGTCCATTATCTGCAGCCCGCGGTCGGGCTCTATGGACCGCTGGAAGCGTCCCTGGAACCACTTCGCGGCGTCAACCCGGCCGCCGGATGGCGCGCGGACGAGGCGCCCATGCTCCGCGCCGGGATGCTGGCCAAGCTGGCCTGCGCCGGCACCGAAGGCATGTCGCCGCAACGCGTGGTCGAGCTAACGCATGCCGCGTGCCCGCGCCGCCCGCGTCCGCGCATCACCGTCGATGCCGGAGCGCACATGTTCCCGGTGACCGCGTTCTGGGAATGCGATGCGCCACGCGACCTTCTGATCTCGAACGGCCTCGCCACGATGGGGTTTGCCCTTCCCGCAGCGATCGGATCAGGCCTCGCAGAGCCGGCGCGCAAGGTCATCGCATTCACCGGTGACGGCGGACTTGCCATGTGTCTCGGCGAGCTCCTGACGGCGCGGCAGCAGAAATCGCCGATTGTCGTCGTCGTGTTCAATGACGGCTCGCTCTCGCTGATCGATATCAAGCAGCAGGCGCGCGCGCTGCCACCGGAAGGCGTTCGTTGGGCGCGCCCGGACTTCGCGCGCGTCGCGGAAGGTTTCGGATTGGCGGCGTGGCGCGCCCGAACGGAATCCGAGTATCGCGAGGCAATCGTCGCTGCCCTTGCGACCGACGGCCCGGCGCTGATCGACGTTCACGTCGATCCGACCGGATATCTGGATCAGATTCGCGCGCTGCGCGGCTGACGCCGCCGCAGCACGCCGGGCATCACTGCGGTAGGATCGGCCCGCTCGACCCTCGCGCGATCAGTGCGCGCGCCCCACCCGACGAGGATCCAATGAGCAAGCAACCCATCTCGGCGGCGTTTCCGTACACGCTGAAGCGCCTCAAGACACTCGACAGCGAAATGGCGTACGTGGACGTCGGGACCGGTGATCCGATCGTCTTCCTGCATGGCAACCCGACTTCTTCGTATCTGTGGCGAAACGTCATCCCGCATATGGAGAAACTGGGCCGCTGCCTCGCCCCCGACCTCATCGGGCATGGCCGCTCGGCGCGCTCGCCGCGACTTGCCTACCGGTATGCCGATCACATCGCCTATCTGGACGCGTGGCTCGAAGGATTGGGACTGACGAAAAAGGTGATCCTCGTCATCCATGACTGGGGCGCGGCCCTCGGCTTCCATCGTGCCTGCCGCTATCCCGATCAAGTCTCCGGCATCGCCTACATGGAGGCCATGGTTCGACCGCGACTCTGGACGGATCTTCCCCCGGAGCGCGTGCCGGTCTTCAAGGCGCTCCGCGGAGCGGAAGGCGAAAAAATGGTGCTCGAGAACAATTTTTTCGTCGAGAAGATGCTGTTCGAGGCAGGGATCGTGCGCAAGCTCACCGATGAGGAGAAGGCGGTGTATCGGGCGCCGTTTGCGGAGCCCGGCGAGTCCCGCCTTCCGACGCTGCTGTGGCCGCGTGAGATCGTGTTCGACGGCGAGCCGGCGGACAACTATGCGCCGATCAAGCGTTACAGCGACTGGCTCGCGCAGAGCAGGACATTACCGAAGCTCTTCGTGAACGCCGAGATGGGGCATGGTCTTACCGGAGCCGCCCGCGATTTCTGCCGGACCTGGCCGAATCAGCGCGAAATCACGGTTCCCGCCAAGCACTTCCTTCAGGAGGATTGCCCGCACGAGATCGGCACGGCGCTCGCCGAGTTCGTCACGCAGGTTCGCGCGGGAACCTTTAAGCCCTGACCGGCTGGGTCGGTCCGGCGCTGCGCTGGACGGCCAGCGCGGCGCTCGCTGCAACCACGCCGCAGGCGCAGACGCCAAGCCAGCCGACGAGCGTCCAGGCCATGCTTGCGACGAACGCCCCGGTCGCGTTGCCGCCCCAGATGTGGACCGCGAACACCGTGTTGGAGCGACTGCGGGTCGCCGGGTCGAGGCCGATGATATAGGCCTGATTGGCGACCATGGCGGCACGCAACCCACAGTCAAGCAGGGCCGCACCCGCGACGACCGCCACGACAGTGAGGCCC
>JAABRB010000357.1 GCA_011391185.1 Betaproteobacteria bacterium | reverse complement strand
GCTCGCCGAGGCCGAAGCCTTGCTGCAAGCGCGCCTGCGGACCACCGCGCTCAAAGGCGGCGCCACGCTGGTAGCGCCCGATACCGTCTTCCTCTCGGCCGACACCAAGCTCGGCCGCGACGTGGTGGTGGAACCCTATGTCGTGTTCGGTGCGGGCTGCGTCGTCGAGGAAGGCGCGAAGATTGGCGCGTTCTCACACCTGGAGGGCGCGCGCGTGGGCAAGGGCGCGTCGGTCGGCCCGTTCGCACGGCTGCGGCCGGGAACCAAGCTCGGCAACAAGGCGCGCGTCGGAAATTTCGTCGAGGTCAAGGCCGCCTCGATCGAGGCCGGCGCCAAGGCCAATCATCTTGCCTATATCGGCGACGGCCGTGTGGGCGCCGACGCCAACATCGGCGCCGGAACCATTTTCTGCAATTTCGACGGCGCGAAAAAGCACTTCACCGATGTGGGCGCGGGCGCCTTCGTCGGCTCGAACTCCGCCCTTGTGGCTCCGGTCAAAGTGGGCAGGGGCGCCTATGTGGCGTCAGGCTCGGTGATCACCGAGGACGTGCCCGCCGGCGCCCTCGCGGTCGGCCGCGGCCGCCAGGTGATCAAGCGCGGCTGGGCCAAGAAGGGCGGCAGGGCCAAGTTAAAGCGCAGGATTAAGGACACCGATTAACCGATTCATCCGCCTGTAACTTGCAATCGGGCGCAATCCGAATTGATTTCACCGGATCGGCAACGGCTCCTAAAGGCCTCCCAGGTAGCCTGCGGTTGGAAGGGTGAGGCCAATCCATGTGCGGCATCGTTGGGATTCTGGGCACTGAGCCGGTCGCCGGCGCGCTCATCGACGCGCTGAAGCGGCTGGAATACCGCGGCTACGATTCCGCCGGCATCGCCACGCTCGAAGGCGGCAAGCTCGCGCGCCGCCGCGCCGAGGGCAAGCTCAAGAATCTGGAAGATCGGCTCAAGCGCGAGCCGCTCGCGGGCAACATCGGCATCGGTCACACCCGTTGGGCCACCCACGGTGCGCCGAACGAAACCAATGCCCATCCGCACGCCACCGACAAGCTCGCGGTGGTGCACAACGGCATCATCGAGAATTTCCGCGAGCTGCGCGAAGAACTGTCGAAGCAAGGCGCGGTCTTCAAGACCGAGACCGACACCGAAGTCATCGCCCATCTCGTCACCGCCGCGATGCTGACCGGCAAGGGCCCGGTCGAGGCGGTGGTCGCGTCGCTGCCGCGTCTGCGCGGCGCTTTCGCGCTCGCCTTCATCTTCATCGGCGAAGAGGATCTCCTGGTCGGCGCCCGCAAGGGCAGCCCTCTGGCGGTCGGCTACGGTTCCGGCGAAATGTATCTGGGCTCCGACGCCATCGCGCTGGCTCCCTTCACCGACGAGATTTCGTATCTCGAGGAAGGCGATCTTGCGATCGTGCGCCGCAAGAGCGTTGAAATTCGCGACAGCTCGGGCAAGCGCGTCGAGCGGCCGGTGCAGAAAAGCACGGCCGGCGCCTTCCTGGTGGATAAAGGCAATCACCGCCACTTCATGGCCAAGGAAATCTACGAGCAGCCCGAGGTGGTCGGCCACACGCTCGCGCATTATCTCGACATGACCCATGAGCGCGTGCGGCTGCCGATGAAACTGCCGTTCGATCTGGCGCGCGTGCCGCGCATCGCGATCTCCGCCTGCGGCACCGCTTTCTATGCCGGCATGATCGCGAAATACTGGTTCGAGCGCTTCGCGCGCGTGCCGGTCGATCTCGATATCGCTTCCGAGTTCCGCTACCGCGAGGCGCCGATGGAAAAGGGTGGCCTTGCGATCTTCGTCTCGCAGTCGGGCGAGACCGCCGACACGCTCGCCTCGTTGCGCTACGCGAAAGAGAACGACCAGCATACGCTCTCGGTCGTCAACGTGCCGAGTTCGACCATCGCCCGCGAGAGCGAGGTGGTGATGCCGACGCTCGCCGGCCCCGAGATCGGCGTGGCTTCCACCAAGGCATTCACTTGTCAGCTCGCGGCGCTAGCGTGCCTCGCTATCGCCACCGGCCGCGCGCGTGGGATTCTCTCCGATCTGGACGAGAAACGGCTGGTGCGCGCTTTGGTCGAAGTACCGCGCCACATGGTCGAGGCGCTCGCGCTCGAGCCCGAGATCGAACGGCTCGCCAAATCCATCGCCGACGCCAACGACGTGCTGTATCTCGGCCGTGGCACCAGCTTCCCACTCGCCATGGAAGGCGCGCTGAAGCTCAAGGAAATTTCCTATATCCACGCCGAGGGCTACGCCGCCGGCGAGCTGAAGCACGGACCGATCGCGCTGATCGACGAGACCATGCCGGTGGTCGTGATCGCGCCGTTCGACCGCGTGTTCGAGAAGACCGCTTCCAATATGCAAGAGGTTCTGGCGCGGGGCGGGCGGATCATCCTTGTCACCGACGGGAAGGGCGCTGCGGCCGCCGGCATCGACGCCGAGGTGATCCTGACGTTGCCAGACATGCCGGCCACCGTCACGCCGCTGGTCTATGCGCTGCCGGTGCAATTGCTCGCCTATCACGTCGCCGTGGTGCGCGGCACCGACATCGACCAGCCGCGCAACCTCGCGAAATCGGTCACCGTCGAATAAGACGCGCTTTCTATTTTCCGGGCGTTTGCTACCTTTGCGCGAACCGCTCCGAGGAGGCCCGGCCATGAATTTCCAGCAAGCGATCGCTTCCGGTTTCAACAACTACGTGAATTTCTCCGGCCGCGCCGCGCGATCCGAGTTCTGGTACTGGGTGTTGTTCGCCTTCATCGCGGGCTCGGTGACTGCGATCCTCGACGTAGCGATCTTTCCCGACAGCTATATATCGCCGCTCAACTCGATTTCAGGCTTGATCTTGTTCTTGCCCGGCCTTGCGGTGTCCATCCGCCGCCTGCACGACCTCGACCGGACCGGCTGGTGGATCCTGCTCGTATTCACGATCATCGGAATAGTTCTGCTGCTGATCTGGGACTGCATGAAGGGCACCGACGGGTCGAACCGGTTCGGGCCCGACCCGCTCGGTTGAGCGGCCGCAACTGGTGCCAATGCATGCTGTGATGATATTCTGCTCGCGAGCATGAATATTGCTCGCGCGGCTCGCGGGCGATGGCATCACGAGGTTGGCATGCAGAAGCCGGAGACCGGCTATCTCCTGATCGCGGACATCACCGGTTACACCCGCTTTCTCAAGGACTCCGAGCTCGAACACGCGCGCGGCATCCTGGAGCAGTTGTTTTCCGCGCTGCTGGCCAAGCTGCGATCCCCGTTCGCGCTGTCCAATATCCAGGGCGATGCCATTCTGGCGCACGCGCGCGCCGGCCACGTATCCGACGGCCAGCACGTGCTCGACATGGTCGAAAGTCTTTATTGCGGCTTCGCCGACGCACTCGAGGCGATGCTGCACAACACCACCTGCACCTGCGCCGCCTGCAGCAATATCGCCAAGCTTGATCTCAAGCTCTTGGTCCACTTCGGCGCCTATGTCGAGCAATCCATCGCCGGCCGTCAGGAATTGGGCGGGCCGGACGTGATCCTGGTTCACCGGCTGCTGAAGAACAGCATCAGTTCCACGACCGGCATCCGCGCCTACGCGGCGTTCACCGAGGCGGCAGCCAGTGCCACGGGTCTTGCCGAATATTTCGGCCATGCCGTACGTCACCAGGAGAAAGACGACACCTTCGGCGAGATTCCACTCCGCGTCCTCGACATGCGGCCGGTCTGGGAAGCCCACCGGGAGCGGAGCGTTATCGTAATCGGCGAACACGACGCGCGCGTGTGCGAGGACGTGTCGGTCGATCTCGCCATCCCGCCCGACCGGACTTGGTACTATCTCACCGATCCGAACATGCGCGGCGCCATGGTTCCTAACCTGACGAAATTCACCCGTGTCGGCGCCGACCGCGGGCGCGCCAATGTAGGCACGGTCGATCACTGCGCCCACGGCGACGGCACCGTGCACGTGTTCACCATCGTCGATTGGCGGCCGCACGATCACATCACGTATCACATGCGTTTGCCGCTCGGCGGTGTGTTGCCATACACGATTTTCATTGCATCCACCGCGGAAGGCAGCCGCGTCACCGCACGCATCGGCCTGCC
>JAABRB010000038.1 GCA_011391185.1 Betaproteobacteria bacterium | reverse complement strand
GTCGGTGACGCGATTCTTCGAGTAGTCGAGGCAGATCCCCGCCGCCTCGACAGTCATGCGCTCACCGCGTCGCGCGTCGTCCGCAAACAGCTGGCGGAGATGCAGGCCACGCACCGCCTGGTAGTGGGTCGCGAGAGTCTTCCAGGCCGGGCGTTCGGTGACAGACGCGGGAGTTCCCGCCATCTTCGTGCTCCCTTCGTCTCCTGCTGCCAATCAGCTCGCCGGCTCGCTCGACCCGGAGATTCGGTGGCGGGAGCAACCGGCCCCTCGAAATACGCGTCGATGTCCGGAAAGGATGGCGATGTTGCTGATCTGGTGACGCGAAAGTCTACCGCGATCCGCGTACGTCGGCGCGCGCCTGGAACCTGCGACTGATCTATGCTGCGATTCCCGGTCGCACAACCCATCAAGGCAGATCGATGACGGCGGAAGAGAAGCGATTGCACGACGCGCGCGCCGGATCGGCACCGTGGCGCCGCTGGGGACCCTACCTGAGCGAGCGGCAGTGGGGCACCGTGCGCGAGGACTACAGTCCGGATGGCACCGCCTGGGAGTATCTGACTCACGATCAAGCCCGCTCGCGCGCCTACCGCTGGGGCGAGGACGGGATCGCGGGAATATCGGATGACCGGCAGCACCTGTGCTTCGCGCTCGCGCTCTGGAACGGTGCCGATCCGTTTCTCAAGGAGCGCCTGTTCGGCCTGACGGGCCATGAGGGCAATCACGGCGAGGACGTCAAGGAGTACTACTTCTACCTCGATAACGTCCCCAGCCACGCCTACATGAAGTATCTCTACAAGTACCCGCAGCGGGCTTTCCCCTACGCGGATCTTGTCGAGCAGAACCGCCGGCGCGGCAGGCTCGATCCCGAGTACGAGCTCCTCGACACCGGGATCTTCGACGCCGATCGCTACTTCGACGTGTTCGTGGAGTACGCGAAGGCATCGCCCGACGACATCCTCGTCCGGATCAGCGCCGCCAATCGTGGTCCCGAGGTGGCCACCCTGCACGTGCTCCCCACGCTCTGGTTCCGCAACACGTGGTCGTGGGCACCCGGCACGGCGAAGCCCCGCATCGAAATCGCGCGAGCCGACCACGAGGGCCTCGTACTCGAGGCCACGCACCGCGACCTCGGATCGATGTGGCTCTACTGCGATCCGCCGGGAGAGGCGCTCTTCACCGAGAACGTGACGAACACTGCGCGCCTCTTCGGCGCGCCCAACGCCGCGCCATACGTGAAGGACGGGATCGGCGACTGCGTCGTGCACGGACGCCACGACGCGGTCAATCCGGGACAAGCGGGCACCAAAGCGGCGCCGCACTACGTTCTGATGGTCGGCGCGGGCGAGACGGTGTCGATCAAGCTTCGGCTGAGCGGCACCGCGGACCTGAGCACGCCGCACGGCGACGCGTTCGAGTCGATGTTCGACTTGCGCATCCGGGAGGCGGATGCGTTTTATCACCGCATCACGCCGTTCCCACTGCCCGAGGACATGCGCAACGTCCAGCGCCAGGCGTTCGCCGGCATGCTGTGGAGCAAGCAGTATTACGGCTACCGGGTGAGCGAGTGGCTTGCCGGAGATGCCGCGGGGCCGCCGCCGCCCGAGATCCGCAAGCGCGCCCGCAACCACGAGTGGTGGCACCTCGACGCGGCCGAAGTGCTGTCGATGCCGGACAAGTGGGAGTACCCCTGGTTCGCCGCGTGGGACACGGCATTCCACACCATTCCGCTCGCCATGATCGATCCGGACTTCGCCAAGGATCAGCTGCTGCTGCTCACCCGCGAGTGGTACATGCACCCCAACGGCCAGATCCCGGCCTACGAATGGTCGTTCGGCGACGTCAATCCGCCGGTGCACGCCTGGGCCGCACTGCGCGTGTACCAGATCGAGCAGAAGATGTACGGCCGTGCCGACCGCGCGTTTCTCGAGCGCGTGTTCCACAAGCTGCTGCTCAACTTCACCTGGTGGGTGAACCGGAAGGACGCGGGCGGCCGGAACATCTTCGAGGGCGGCTTCCTCGGGCTCGACAACATCGGCGCCTTCGACCGGACCGCCGGCCTGCCCTCGGGAGGACGCCTCGAGCAGGCCGACGGCACGAGCTGGATGGCGATGTACTGCCTGGGCCTGCTCGGCATTGCGCTCGAGCTTGCCAAGGACGCGCCGGTCTACGAGGACATCGCGACCAAGTTCTTCGAGCACTTCGTGTACATCGGCGCGGCGATCAACCACATCGGCGGCCGTGAAGGCGGCCTGTGGGACGAGGCGGAGGGCTATTACTTCGACGCGCTCACGCTCCCCGACGGCCGCTGCTTCCGGATGAAGGCCTACACCATCGCCGGACTGGTTCCGCTTTTCGCCATCGGCACGGCCGACCGCGACAGCCTCGAGCGATTTCGCGATTTCGGCGCGCGCTACCGCTGGTTCGCGGAAAACCGGCCCGAGCTGCTGCGCGGACTTGCGGACATCTCGCATCGCGGCGTCGATCAGCGCATCCGCATCGCGCTCGCCGACTCGGACAAGCTCGCGCGCATTCTCGATCGCGTGCTCAACGAAGACCGCCTGTTGAGCCCGCACGGCGTGCGCTCGGTGTCGAAGCGTCATGCCGAGCATCCCTACGTGCTACAGCTCGATGGCCAGGAGTTCGTGCTCGACTATGCGCCCGGCGAGTCGACCAGCGGACTCTTCGGCGGCAACTCGAACTGGCGCGGCCCGGTGTGGTTTCCGCTCAACTACCTGCTCATCGAATCACTGCAGCGCCATCACTTCTTCCTGGGCGACGATTTCAAGCTCCAGTGCCCGAGTGGCTCCGGCAACGACGCCACGCTCTGGGAGGTCGCGACGGAACTGTCGCACCGGCTGATCAGCATCTTTCTCAGGGACGCGACCGGCCGGCGTCCGGTGTACGGGAAGATCGAGAAATTCCAGACCGACCCGCACTGGCGGGATCTGATCCTCTTCCACGAGTACTACCACGGCGACACTGGCGCGGGCCTCGGCGCGAGCCACCAGACCGGCTGGACCGGGATCGTGGCCAAGCTCATCCACCAGTACGGGGAGTACGCCCTGCAGGGCAAGGCGCCGGAACTCATCGCCGGGGAGTCGCTGGTCGTCCGGAAGTGATCCGGAGTCGCCCTGCGGCATTGCTCTACGGGAGCAACACGATCGGCCCCACGGTGCGGCGCGCTTCCAGGTCCCGGTGCGCCTCGGCCGCGGCGGCGAGCGGATAGCGATGCCGGATCTCCACGCGCAACGTGCCGTTGCGCAGCGCTTCGAAGGTATTGCGGGAAATCTCCTCCAGCGCCGCACGCTGCGCGGTGTAGTGGAACAGCACCGGCCGCGACAGCGTGATGGATTTGGCCGACAGGTCCCCGGCCTGCTGCGCATCGTGCGATCCGCTCGCCTGCCCGTAGCTTACCCAGTGGCCGCGCAGCGCCAGCGCCGCAAAATTCTCTGCCGCCGCCGCGCTACCCAGTCCGTCGTAGACGATATTCGCGCCGCGCCCGTCGCTCGCCTGCTTCACGGCGTCGGCGAATCGGTAGTCGCGCGTGACGATCGGGAACTGGCAGCCGTGCTGGCGCGCCAGTCGTGCCTTCTCGTCAGTTGACACCGTGCCGAGAACTTTCGCGCCGAGTGCGCTCGCCCACTGGCAAAGGAACAGGCCGACGCCGCCGGCGGCGGCGTGCACCAGGACCACGTCGCCCGGCCGGACGCGATGCGTGCGATGCAGCAGGTACTCGGCGCTCATGCCCTTGAGCATCACTGCCGCCGCGGTCTCGTCGCTCACGTCGTCCGGCAACAGCACGACCTGATCGGCGCTCATGGTGCGCACGGTGGCATAGGCGCCGGGCGGCGGGCAGGCGTAGGCAACGCGGTCGCCGGGCAGCAGGTGCCCGACGCCGTCGCCGACATCCATGACCACGCCCGCCGCTTCCACGCCGATCGCAGCAGGAGGCTCGATCATGCGGTAGAGCCCCTTGCGCACATAGACGTCGATGTAGTTCACGCCCACGGCCGTCTGGCGAATGCGCACTTCACCCGGGAGGGGTGATCCGGCCTGCGCCGGCTGGTAGCGCAGCACTTCCGCATCGCCGAACGCCGTCGCGACCACTGCCTGCGCCGGAACCGCCGCACCGGACGGCGCCACCCGCGCGCCGGGGCGCCTGAGGTAGGCGCGCAGCCCCTCGAAACCGCCCTCATAGACACCTTTGCCGACGAGGTCGGAGAATTCCTTCTCCCGACCCCGCGGGACGTCGAAGGTGGATTGCCAGTGCCAGAAGGTACGGTCGCCGTCGGTAACGCGCTTCAGCCGCACCGTCGCCACGTAATTGCGCATGGGCAGCGTGGCATCGAGGATGCAGTAGGTCGAGACGTGGTCGCGGTCCGAGAGCGCCAGCAGCTGCTCGCGGATGCGGTTACCATCCCGGAGGAAGAAATTGCGCACGCAGCCCACCTGGTCGGCGGGCTCGCCGTTCTCGATCACCGATTCGCCCACCGCCGGATGCCAGGCACCGTGGCTGTTGAAGTCGCGCAACACGTCCCACACCCGCTCGACGGGCGCATCGATCACCGCGGAGCGCGTGACGCGAATCATGGGTCGGGACCGGCCCTATTTTCTCAGTAGGGCTTTCAGGGAATCGAAGGCGGCCTGGAACACGCCCTGACCGATGTCCTGCGCGAGCGCGCGCTCCCGTTCCGGTGCGCAGTCGAACTCGGCCCACCACTCCGCGAAAGTGCAGTTGCCATCGGTGACCGGAGTGAGCTTGAACGACGCGACGTAGTTCTCGACGCCCATCGGGCTCTCCAGGATTGAGTAGCTGCACTCGTAGTCGTAGTCCGAGAGCGTGAGCAGCTGCTCGCGGATCACGCCGCCGTCCTTGAGGCGGAAATTGCGCACGCAGCCGATCTTGTCGGCGGGAAGATTGCCCTCGATGCGCGACTCCGCGACGAACGGCGTCCACTTCGGCAAGCCATTGAAGTCGCGCACCTGCGCCCACACCGCCTCGGCGGGCGCCGCGATGACACTCGAGGTATAGACCTTGATCACTTGTCGCCGCGCCCCTTGTCCGTGAGCACGGCGCCGCTGCGCTCGAGGAGCCCGCGCGCCGCCTGGCCGAGGTCACCGGATTCGACGCCGATCTCGCGCAGCAGCTGGTCAACGAGCGGCGCCTGCGCGCGGAAGCGCAGCGCAGAGTTCACCACGCCATCGGCGAAGCCCCCGTTCCCGTCCTCGCCGCGCCCGCCACCGCCGCCGCCCAGGCCATCGACCTGGAGGATCTTGATGCCCTCGATGCGCTCCATCGGCTTCACCGACTCGCGGATGATGCCCTCCAACTTGTCGATCAGGCGCAAGCGCATCGCCGACTGGCGCGCCTCGGGTGTGAGCAGGTTCTGCGCCTTGTTCATCAGGCTCGCGCCCTCGGCCTCGACCTCGTGGCGGATCTTGGCGGCGAGCGAGCGCACCTTATCCGCTGCGGCTGCGGCCTCGGCCTCCATGAGCACGGCCGCGCCGCGGTCGGACGCCGCCGCCTTCTCCGCGCCGGCGGAAACAGTCACGCGCAGCGCGTCGCGCTCGGCTTCCTGCGCCGCGCCGATCAGCTCGATGCGCTTCCTGCGCTCGGCCATCTCGGTCTCGCGCGCCGTGAACACCCTTTCCTCCTGCTCCACGGCCAGCGCACGCGCATGGTCGGCCGCGGCCTGCGCCTCGGACTGCGCCTTGGACTGCTCGGCCACGGCGATGGCGCGCTGCTGCTCGGCAAGCTCGATCGTCTTGCGCCGCTCGATTTCGAGCTGCTGCACGTCGCGCTCGCGGGAGATTCGCGCCTCGTCCACGGCACGGTCGGAGGTGATGCGGGCGCGCTCCACCGCCTCGCGCGCGGTGATCTGCGCGCGCTCGGCTTCCTGCTCCTTCGCCGCCTTCTCGCTCGCCACGTCGGCGCGCTGCGTCGCGCGCTGCACCTCGAGCTCGCGCTCCTGCGCGAGACGCGCGGTCTCGAGGTCGCGATCGATGTTCAGCGCCTGACGCTCGGTTTCCAGGTTCTTGTTGCGAATCTGGATCATGGTGTCCTGCTCGATGTCGTTCCGCTTCTTCTTGCGCGACTCGATCGTCTCGGTGAGCCTGGTCAGGCCCTCGGCATCGAAGGCATTGGAGGGATTGAAGAATTCCATCGCCGTCTGGTCGAGCTGCGTGAGGGACACCGTTTCCAGCTCCAGGCCGTTCTGCAGCAGGTCGGCGGCCACCACGCCACGCACCCGCTTCACGTACTCGCCACGCTTCTCGTGCATCTCCTCCATGGTCATCTCCGCCGCCACGGTCCGCAGCGCGTCCACGAACTTGCCCTCCACCAGCTCTTTCAGGGTCTCGGGCTGCATGGTGCGCTGGCCGAGCGTCTGCGCGGCCGCAGAGATCGCCTCGGTGGACGCCTGGACGCGCACGTAGAACTCGCTCAGCACGTCCACGCGCATGCGGTCCTTCGTGATCAGCGCCTTGTCGCGCCCGCGCGACACCTCCAGGCGCAGCGTGTTCATGTTCACCGGAATCACCTCGTGGACGATCGGCAGCACGAACGCGCCGCCATTCATCACGACTTTCTGACCGCCGAGGCCGGTGCGCACGAAGGCGCGCTCCTTCGAGGAGCGCAGGTACAACCAGTGGAGCAACCAGACCGCGATCGCAACGACGACGACGACGACGATCAGGCCGAGGATGAACTGTCCGAACTGGGCTCCGCTCATGGCGTGCTCCTTCCCTTGATGCGCTTGAACTTGCGTGTGGTTTCCGTCAACGCGATTTCGGTGGGCAGGCGCTCCATGCTGGAGGCGCCGTAGAAGCCGTTGCAGCCGGGGCAGTTCTGCAGGATGTACTGCGCGTCTTTCGGCGTGGCAATCGGCCCGCCGTGGCACAGCACGATGATGCCCTTCCTGACGCGACGCGCGGCCGTGGCCCACGACTCGATCAGGGGAACGCAGTCCTTGAGCTTGAGTGCCGCCTCCGCGCCGATCGCGCCGCCGGTGGTGAGACCGAGGTGGCAGACGATGATGTCGGCACCGGCGGTCGCCATGTCGCGCGCGTTCACCTCGGAGAACACGTAGGGCGTGGTCAGCAGGTCGAGCTTCGCGGCAGCGTCGATCATGTCCACCTCCAGCGCGTAGCCCATGCCGGTCTCCTCGAGCTGCCTGCGGATCACGCCGTCGAACAGCCCAACGGTCGGAAAATTCTGCACGCCCGAGAAGCCCAGCTCGGCGAGGCGCCGCAAAAAGTCCGCGCGCACCATGAACGGGTCCGTGCCGCAGACGCCGGCCAGCACCGGTGTTTGCTTCACGACCGGCAGCACCTCGTGCGCCATCTCCAGCACGATGTCGTTGGCGCTGCCATAAGGCATCAGTCCGGCGAGCGACCCGCGCCCCGCCATGCGATATCGACCCGAGTTGTAGATCACGATCAGGTCGATGCCGCCCGCTTCCTCGCACTTGGCGGATAGGCCCGTGCCGGCGCCACCGCCGATGATCGGCTCGCCGCGCCGGATCATGGCGCGAAACTTCTTCAGGATGTGCTGACGCTCGATGCGGGCCATGTGCCCTGCCTCCCGTGGTGGTAGATCTCTGTGCAGGCGGCGACCAGGGCGTCGGAGAATGCCGGGTCGTTGACGTTGTGCGGCAGCCGGACGAGCCTGCGATCGGTCCCCGCGCGGAATCCCGCCGTGATGTTGTCGAAGAGCGCCTTGTTCGCCGCCGGGTCCCAGAACGGCTTGCCCGGCGCATCCAGCCCCGAAAGCCCACCCTCGGGAATGAGGAACCGCACCGGCCCTGCCATGCGGTTGAGTTTCTCCGCGATGAAACGGCCGATCTGCGCGCACTCCTCGACCGAGGTGCGCATCAGAGTGACGTTCGGGTTGTGAACATAGAGCGTGCGCCCCCGGTAGCGCTCGGGCACCGTGTCCATGGCCCAGAAATTCACCATGTCGAGCGCGCCGCAAGAGCCGACGTAAGGCACGCTCACGCGCGCGAACACGTCCATTCGCTCCGGCCCGGCGGAGAGCACCCCGCCCGCGATCTCGTCCGCGATCTCGGTGGTGGTGACGTCGATCACCGCCTCCAGCAGGCGCGACTCCGCGAGCTTCTCCATGGACTGGCCGCCGGTGCCGGTCGCGTGGAACACGATGCAGTCGTATTTCGCCTCGAGCTGCCGGGTCACCGCCTGCACGCAGGGCGTGGTGAGCCCGAACATGGTCAGTCCGATCGCGGGCCGGGTGTCGGATCGGGTGTCAGCGGGCCGCGCGTACGCGATCATGCCCGCAAGCGCGTGCGCAGCGTTTGCCAGCACGCGCTCGGAAATCCGGTTGATGCCGGAGACGTCGGTGACCGAGTACATCATGCAGATGTCGGCGGGCCCGACGTAGGGGCGCACGTCGCCGGAAGCGACCGTCGAGACCATCACCTTGGGCACGCCGATCGGCAGCCGCCGCATCGCGCGCGTCGCGAGCGCGGTCCCGCCGGAGCCGCCCGCGGAGATCACGCCCCCCAGGTCGCGCCGGCGCGTCACGAAGTGCTCGAAGGCCACTGCCATCTCGGTGACCGCCGAGCCGCGGTCGCCGGTGAACACCGCGGATTCCCCTTGCGGATGGTGGCGCGCCACCTCGCGGGCATTGACCGTTGCCGGAGACGGCTTGCCGGAGGTGGCGAGATCCACTGTCACGGTGCGCAGGCCGAGCCGTTCCAGGCAGTTGCGCAGGAAGAACAGCTCCTTGCCCTTGGTGTCGAAAGTACCGGCGATATAGGCGGCGCGCTCGAAGGTCTGCGCCACCGGGAACTCCACGACCCGCGCTTCGCGCTCGGCGACGACTCGGGCTTCGCGCTCCGGCGCCTGCTCGGATTCGGGCGCGGACACCGGACGATCAACGGGCGCGCCGCCCCAACGCGTGAAGCCACGCACCGTGCGTGCCTCCGCCTGCACCACGGACTCGGAAGCCCGCTTCACCGTGAAGACGCGGAACTCTTCCACGGCCTGCGGCTCCACCAGGGATGTCGGGACCTCCTCTTCGCCTCCCGACGTCACGCCTAGCAGCCGCTGCTGCAGCTCGCGGTCGGCAGCGAGCTCGGCGGCGGGCATGGAGCGCGCGATGCGCCCGTTCACCATCACGTCGATCGTGTCGGCAACGTCGATGGCGACGCCCAGATTCTGCTCGATGAGGAGAACCGAGATCTCGCCGTCGGCGGCAAACGATTTCAGCATCGCCGTCATCTGCTGCACGATCACCGGCGCAAGCCCTTCGGTGGGCTCGTCCATGACCAGCAGTTTCGGATTGAGCAGCAGGGCGCGCGCGATCGCCAGCATCTGCTGCTCACCGCCTGAAAGCTCCGCGCCGCCGTTGCCTTTGCGCTCCGCCAGGCGCGGAAACGTGGCGTAGACGCGCTGCGCCGTCCACGGGCCTTTTCCGCCCCGTGCCGCCAGTCGCAGGTGCTCATCCACCGAGAGCGAAGGCCAGACACGCCTGCCCTGCGGAACGTAACCGATGCCCTTGCCGGTGATCACGTTCGGCGACAGGCCGAGGATCTCCTCGCCGGCGAGGCGCACGCTGCCCCGGGCGGGCACCAACCCGGTGATCGCGTTGCACAGCGTCGTCTTGCCCATGCCGTTCTTGCCGACCACCGCAATCACGCCGCGATCGAGCGTCAGGGACACTTCCTGCAGCGCATGCGCACGGCCGTAATGCACGTCGAGCATCTCGATTTTCAGAATCGGGGTCAGTGGTGCCTCCCGCCCATGTAGATCGCCTGCACTTCGGCGTCGTTTTCGATCTCCTCCGGCGTGCCGTGCTTGAGCACGCGGCCGTTATGCAGGACGGTGACGCGCTCGACCACGCGCAGCGCGATTTCGAGGTCGTGCTCGATGAGGATGAACCCCATGTGCTCGGGGAGCGCCCTCAGCAGCGCCACCAGTTCCCCGCGCTCCGCCGGCGACAGGCCCGCGGCAGGCTCGTCGAACAGGATCAGGCGCGGCGCGCCGGCCAGCGCCATGCCGATCTCGAGCTGGCGCTGCTGGCCGTGCGCGAGCGCGGACACTGGCTGGTCGGCGATGTGCGTGAGGCGCGACCGATCGAGCAGATCCTGCGTCGCGCGGCGCGAGGGATGCGCGGCGCGCGGCCGGAAGAAACTGTAGCGGCCGCGCGCGATACCACGCGCGGCCAGGAATAAATTGTCCCGCACCGTGAGGTCACGGAACAGGAGCGAGGACTGGTAGGTGCGGCGCAGCCCCATGCGGATGCGCTCATAGGGCTGCATCGCAGTCACGTCCTCGTCGAAAAACAGCACCCGGCCCGCAGTGGCCGGGAAGTCGCCGGTGACCACATTGAACAGGGTCGTCTTGCCGGCGCCGTTGGCGCCGATCACCGCCCGCCGCTCGCCTGCGGCGACCGAGAACGAGATGTCCTCGATCGCGCGCAGCGCGCCGAACGCCCGGGTGACGCCTTCGAGCCGAAGGGCATCACCCGATGCGAGCGGCGCACGGAGGTCGGTGACGGTCGCCATTGGTCGTGGTGCCAGGGGGGTTACGGGGGATCAGGGAGGGACCCGCTACTGCGGGAGGGGCCCGGATCCCCTGTTCCTCAGGGGCAGGCCGGCACGTCGCGCGAGCCGATCTGGAAGTCCTCTTTCTTCATGCCAAGGAGCTGGTCGATACCGTCGACCTTGCTCAGCACCTTGTTGTAGAGGTTGCCCTTCGAATCCTTCACGACCTCGGTCACGAACGTCGAGCCAATCGCCTGACGGTTTGCGTCGAGCTTCACGTCGCCCACCGGCGTCTTCAAGGTCATGGTCGCGAGCGCCTGACGGTACTTCTTCTGCCCGTCGGAGAGGTCGCCCTTGACCAGCTCCAGACCGTCGAGCGCCGCCTTCATGTTGATGTAGTACACCAGCGCGAACAGCGACGGGCTCGGGTAGCCGCCGGCCGACACCGGGTAGTTCTTCTGGTAGTCCGCGACGAAGGCCTTGAAATCCGCCCCCTCATACGCGTCGGCGATCGGCGAGCCGGCGATGGTGCCCACCAGCGAGTCGCGCCGCTTGCCCTTGTAGTTGAGGATGTCCTGGCTGACCGTGATCGAACCGCCGATCATCGGCTTGTTGCCGCCCGCCTGCTCATACTGGTTGAGGAAGTTCACGGCGTCAGCACCGCCCAGCACCACCACCAGCGCGTCCACGTCAGCGGGAATGCGGGCGATCACCGACGAGTAGTCCTTGCCGCCCAGCGGCACCCAGGCCTTGACGGGCACCTTCCCGCCGAGGCGGCAGTACTCGGCCATGAAGCCCTGCACCTGCGAGTACGGGAATGCGTAGTCCTCGGCGATCACCATCACCCGCTTGTAGCCCTTGCTCATCGCCGCCTTGCCGAGACCGACCATCCACTGCGCGCCTTCCGTGTTGAAACGGAAGAAGTTGGGCGACGGATTCACCAGGGTGGTGGCCTGCGCGCCCGACGAGCCGTTGATGAAGGTGACGCCGGGTTGCGTCTTCGAGTACTCCTTGACCGCGATGCCCTCGCCGCCGGAGAGCGGCCCGACCATGATCGCGACCTTGTCCTGCTCGACGAGCTTCCGCGTCGCGTTCACGGCGACGTCGGGCTTGGCGTTGGACGAAGCCTTGATGATCTCGATCTTGTGGCCGGCAACCATCCCGTTGCGCTGCTTGAGCGCCAGCTCCGCGCCGCGCATTCCGTCGGCGCCGCCAGCGGCAAATGGTCCCTCCAGTGTCGCGAGGAGGCCGATCTTGATCGTCTGCTGGGCAATCGCGGCGCCGGAGAATGCCGACAGCACGGCTGCACAGACCAGTGTACGCACGAACCCCCTCTTGCTCTGTCTCATGGTTACTCTCCTTGTGGTCAAACGCGGCCGGCCGGCCGCTGGGTGAAAAAACGCTCCTTCAATGCCGCCCACCAGCCGAGCAGGCCGTCGGACGAGAACAGCACGATCACGAGAAACACGCCGCCGATCACGAGATTGAAGCGCTCGCGATCGATGAGATCGATTGCGAATGTCTGCAGCAGCACGAACACGATCGCGCCGAGGAACGCGCCGATCGGGTGGCGCATGCCGCCGAGCACCGCGATGATCAGGATGTTGATCAGCCACTCGGTGCCCACCGAGCCCGGCGTGATGAGTCCGTTGTACCAGGCCAGCAGCACGCCGCCGGTCGCCGCCATCACGCCCGCGACCGCGTACGCGGCAACGCGGTGGGCGGTGACGTTGTAGCCCAGCGAATTCATGCGCCGCGGGTTGTCGCGGATGCCCTGCAGCGCGACGCCAAACGGCGAGCGCAGCAGGTACTTGACGAAGAAATACCCGGCCAGTGACCAGAACAACGCCAGGTAATAGAAGGGCACCGGGCTGCGCCAGTCCAGGCCGAACACCCGCGGCGGATAGACGCGCTGGAACCCCTGGAATCCGTTGAACACGGTGTAGTTCTGCAGGCAGAGGTAGTAGAACGCTACGCCCACCGCCAGCGTGATCATGATCGTGTATATGCCTTCGGTGCGCACCGAAAGCCAGCCGATGAAGGCGGCGCACACGGTCGCGACGGCGATGGCGATCGGCACCGCCACCCACCACGGCCAGCCCAGGCTGATGCTTGCCTCGCCGCTCGAGCCGAAGATCGCCAGCATGTAGCCGGCGATGCCCGCCACGGTCAACTGCGCAAGGGAAATCATGCCGCCGTAACCGGCGAGATACGTGAGCGACAGCGCGATCAGCCCCAGCGCGAGCGCCTGTCCGCCGATCTGAAACGTGAGAAACGGCGACGCGACCCACGGGTACACCAGCACTCCGAACAAGATCAGGACATGCCGGGCGGAAACGTGGCGCCAGATGTCCATCAGCGACGCGGGCGCGTCCAGGTCGCCCGGGAGGCCGGAGACCGGCTTCAGCGCCGGATTTCCCGCGGCACTCGCGGGCCCTGCGGACCGGCCCGTCAGTGCGGCCCGCCCGGCGCCGGAGTTCATGGCCTTGCGCCATTGCGCTGCGCTCACGCGGGCCTCCCCAGGATTCCCCTCGGCCGGAACGCCAGCACCATCGCCAGGATCACGAAGGTGAACACCACGCTGTAGGTCGGCGCGTAAGCCAGGCCATAGGTCTCCGCCAGTCCGAGAATCACCGCACCGACCGCCGCCCCGACGACACTGCCCATGCCGCCGACAATCACGACGATCAATGAGGCCAGCAGCAGGCGTACGTCCTCGCCCGGCACCATTGACAACTCCACTGCGCCGATCACGCCGCCGAAGCCGGCGAGTCCAGCCCCGATCGCGAATGTGATGGCGAAGACCAGGTTCACATTGACCCCTGCAGCGGCAAGCATCTGGCGGTCGTCCACGCCGGCGCGAATCATCATGCCGACCCGCGTGCGGTTGAGGAACAGCCACAGCAGCACGCCGATGACGATCCCGATCGGCAGGAGCGACATCCGGTACTTGGAGTAGGCGTTGATCACCGGAATGCCGCGCAGCGGGCCGTCGAGCCATTCGGGAGGCGACATCTGGTGCACCTGCCCGCCGATGGCCCACAGCATCAGGTCGGCGAGCACGATCGACAGGCCGATGGTCACCATGGTCTGGCGCAACTCCTGGCCCTGCATGAAGCGGAAGATGCCCACCTGCATCAGCAGGCCGAGCAGCGCCGCGCCCGCAAAGCCCGCAGCGAGCGCGAGCACGAACCAGCCGGTGTACTGCGCCACGAAGAAGCCGATGTAGCCGCCCACGAGATAGAGCGAGCCGTGCGCGAGGTTGACGTTGCGCATCAGTCCGAACACGAGCGTGAAGCCGCTCGCCACGATGAAGTAGAGCGACGCGAGCGTCAGGCTGTTGAGCAAGGTGATGAAGAACAGGCGCGCGTTGTCCCACATCGCCCAGACCGCGAATGCCGCGATCGGCGCGCCGAGGACGAGCGACCAGAACCAGCGCCAGAACATCGTCATCTGCTATGGCGGCGTCCGCGATCCGCCGTCTATCACGCCGCCGTCTGCGCCCAGCGGGTGCGCGCCGAGCGGATCTCGGGATCCTTGTGGAACTGCCCGTCCTTCATGATTGCGAGCAGCTTCGACCGATCCTGCAGGATGGCGATGCTGGAGAGCGGATCTCCGTCCACCAGCAGCAGGTCGGCGAGGTAGCCTTCCTTGATCTCCCCGAGATCCTTGCCGCGCATCATGATCTGCCCGCCCCAGCGCGTCGCCGAGACGATCGCCTCCATCGGCGACATGCCGAGATATTTCACGAAGTACTCGAGGTCCTTGGCATTCTCGCCGTGGGGCGCCCAGGCGAATCCGTAATCGCCGCCCGGCAGCACGCGCACGCCGCGCTTGAGCATCGCCTTCATGCTCTTCACCGCGGCCTCGAGCTCCAGCTCATAGCCCATGTTCTTCGCCGTCGCGTTGTCGATGCCGACGACTTCGCCCTCGTAGAGCAGACGGAGGATTACCGACAGGCCCGGCGCGACGAACACCTTGTCCTTCTGCGCCTCGAGCATGTCGAGCGACTCCTCGTCGGTGAAGCTGGCGTGGTAGATCACCTCGACACCGTGGCGCAGGCTCTGCTTCACCGATTCGCTCGAACGCGCATGCGACGCCAGGCGCTTGCCGCGTACCTTCACTTCCCGGGCGGCGATCGCCACCTCCTCGTCGCTCATCCAGTTGGTCCGGGCGTCCGCGCCTGGAACCAGGTTGTCTCCGGAGAGGTTGAGCTTGACCTGATCGACGCCGTATTTGAGGAACATGCGCACCGCCTTGCGCATTCCTTCCGGCCCGTCCACCACGCAGCCGAAGGACATCTCGGGATATGGCAGGTGCGGCAGCATGTCGTCACCGAGCGAGCCGGTGACGGTGATCTCCTGGCTCGCGGCAAGGTAGCGCGGCCCCGGGATCTGCCCGGAATTGATCGCATTACGGATGACGCAGTCCAGGCGCGGCTTGGGCGTCGCGGCGCCCACGCAGGAGGTCCAGCCGCAGTCGAGGTATTGCTTGGCCACCTGCGCGGCCCATAGCGTGTGCTCCTCGTGCGGCATCTTCTGGATGGCGTCGAGGGTCTTGGAATTGGTCCAGCCGAAGTGCGTGTGCGCCTCGCACATGCCCGGCATCAGGGTGGCGCCCGCCGCGTCGATCACCGTCACGCCGCTCACCGGCAGCGTGCGCGCGCCGCGGCCGATGCGCGAGATGCGGTTGCCCTGCACCAGGACTTCGCCGGCGAAGGGCTGTGCCCCGCTGCCGTCCAGGATGCGCGCGTTCGTGAAAAGAATGTTTGCCATGGCTGTGTCTCCTACATGCGCTGCATATAGAACCGCTGCAGCAGCCCGATGCATTCATCGGGTTTCTCCAGCGGGGTCCAGTGCCCGCAGCCGCGCAGTACCTCGACGCGGCTGCCGACAATCTTCTCGCCCATCATGCGCACCGCCTGCGGCGGCGCTACGCCGTCCTCGTCGCCCGTAACCAGAAGCGTGGGGCAGGCGATTTTCGATGCGTCCGCCGCCTGCGCATCAGCGAGCGCCTCGCAGCTGCGCGCATAGCCGTCGGGGTCCTGGCGCATCAGCGATTCGCGCACGAAAGCCACCGCCACCGGGCGGCGCACTCTGGTTTCCGTGGAAGTCGCGGCCTGCACCAGCGCGTCGGCGATCGCCTGCATCCCTTCGACGCCCTCGGCGCGGGCCTTCTGGCCGCGTGCGCGAATGCTGCCGCGCGCCGGTTCGGGCGGGGCGAGCAGCGGCCCGAACAGGGCGAGGCTGCGCACGGCCTTCGGCTCCGCCGCCGCGAGATGCGCGGCGACGATCGTTCCCATCGAGTGCGCCACGAAGTGCGCGCGCTCGACCGCCGCCGCGGCCATGGCGCTGAGTGTCGCCTGCACGAAGCGTGCGATGGACAGCGGCCCCTCGACACGGAATGAGCGCCCCGAGCCCGGGAGGTCGAGGCACACACGCTTGTTGCGCACGAAGGCGGCCGCAAGCGGTGCCCAGGTGTTCGATGTCCCGCCCAGGCCATGGATCATCACCACCGGATCGCCCGCCCCGTCGATCTCGACCGCGATGCGCTCGACGAATCGGGTCGTCATGGCAGGATCGACATGGTGTCAGCGCGCCGGACCATGCGTCGCACGGCCGCGCGCGACTCCGCCGTTCGCACCCAGGCAGCGAACACGGCGCATCCAACCCCGGCAGTGCGTGGCGAACCTCAGCAGCCCTTCCTCCAAAGTTGCTGCGGCGCAATGTGCCCTGCGCCCCCGAGCGCTCGAAAATGAGACGCCCGTCTCATGTGGAACGATGCGACACTATTCGTGACCCGCGTTCCTTGTCAAGCATATGCCTAAGCGCGCGATCAAATTCTATGCTGTGCC
>JAABRB010000356.1 GCA_011391185.1 Betaproteobacteria bacterium | reverse complement strand
CCGGTGACGTTGGTGCGCTCGCCGATATTGACGAACGGGATTTCCGGCGAGAGTTCGAACGGCTCGAGCCCGGCGAGCCGAAGCCGCTTCGGAATCTCCGGCACGCGGCGCGGCGGCTTGCCAGCGACCGCATCGACGATGGCGCGAATATGCTCCGGCGTCGTACCGCAGCAGCCGCCGACGATATTTACGATGCCCGCGCTGGCGAATTCGCCGAGCAGTTCCGCCATGAAGGCCGGGCTCTCATCGTAGCGGCCGAACGCATTGGGCAATCCCGCGTTCGGATAGGCGCAGACCAGCGTATCGGCGACCCGGCCGATCTCGGCGATATGGGCGCGCATCTCGCGCGCGCCGAGCGCGCAATTGAGGCCGACCGCGAATGGCCGCGCGTGCGCGATCGAGGTCCAGAACGCCTCCGGCGTCTGGCCCGAAAGCGTGCGGCCAGACCGGTCCGTGATCGTGCCGGAAATCATCACAGGCAGGCGGATTACGCGCTCCGCAAATAGCGACTCGAGCGCAAAGATCGCGGCCTTAGCGTTCAAGGTGTCGAACACCGTCTCGATCAGCAGAATGTCGACCCCGCCATCCACGAGCCCGCGCGCCTGTTCGTCATAAGTGACGACGAGGTCATCGAAGGTGGTGGCGCGAAACCCAGGATTCGAAACGTCGGGCGAGATCGAGGCGGTTCGGTTCGTCGGCCCGATAGCGCCGGCCACGAAGCGCCGCCGGCCATCTTCCTTCTCGGCGATGACCGCCGCCTCGCGCGCGAGCTTTGCGCCCGCGAGATTGAGCTCGTAGGCGATCGTCTCCATGCCGTAATCGGCTTGCGCTATGCGCGTCGAGGAGAAAGTATTGGTGGCGACGATGTCCGCCCCGGCGCGGAAATAGGCCAGATGAATGTCGCGGATCGGCTCGGGTCGCGTGAGATTAAGGAGATCGTTGTTTCCCCTCACCTCCCGGTTCCAGGCGTCGAAGCGCGCACCGCGGAATGCCGTCTCGTCCAGCCCGAACGACTGGATCATGGTGCCCATGGCGCCGTCGAGCACCAGGATGCGCTCGGCCGCGAGCACGCGCAGCTCGCGCTCCAGATCAGAGACCAACGGCGCGACGGACATGGCCCGTTTCCTCCGTCGGAACATCGTGCCGCGTCAGCGGACGCAAGCCGAGTAGATGGCAAATCGCGAATACAAGATCGGCGCGGTTCATCGTATAGAAATGAAAATCGGAGACGCCGTGATCGACCAGATCGAGCACCTGCTCGGCGGCGACGGTGGCGGCGACCAGTTTCCGCGTCGCCACGTCGTTGTCGAGACCGGCGAAGCGTTCGGCGAGCCAGCGCGGCACCGAGGCGCCGGCTTTTTCCGCGAAATGCCGGGTCTGCTGGAAATTCTGCACCGGCAGAATTCCGGGCACGATCGGCGCCGAAATGCCGCGCCGGCGCGCGCGCTCGATGAAGCGATAATAGGCGTCGTTATCGAAGAAGAACTGGGTGATCGCCCGGCTGGCACCGGCATCGAGCTTGCGCGCCAGCACGTCGAGATCGTCGTCGATCGACGCGCTCTCGGGATGCTTCTCGGGGAAAGCGGCGACTGAGATTTCAAAATCGCCGATGCGCTTGAGCCCGGCGACCAGCGCGTCGGCATAGTCGTATCCGCCGGGGAAAGGCTGGTAGCGCCCGCCGACGCCGTCGGGTGGATCGCCACGCAGCGCCACGACATGACGGACGCCCGCATTCCAGTAACTCCGTGCGACCGCATCGACATCCGTGCGCGCCGCGCCGACGCAGGTGAGATGCGCCGCCGGGACGAGAGCGGTCTCGGCCAGCATGCGCTTGACCGTTCCGTGCGTGCGCTCGCGCGTCGAACCGGCGGCGCCGTAGGTGACCGAAACGAAGCTCGGCGACAGCGGCGCCAGGCGCTGGATCGCGTCCCATAGCGTGCGCTCCATCTCCTCCGTTTTCGGCGGAAAGAATTCGAACGAGACGCGGATTCGGCCGTGGCCGAGGGCGGCGACGGCGCGGCTGTTGCGAAGCGAATTCTCTCGGGCCACAACGGCCTCCCGGCGCACAACGAGCCCGGAGCCAACCAGATCCAGGGCGGGGCAATTGCCCACGTTCTTGGGATGCTGCCCCGATTATTTTGGCAATAGCAAGACCGTACTTTCACCTATGCCCGCGACCCCTTGGGATTGCTTGACTCCGGAGCCCCCACTTCGTCTGATGGATGAGATGCAGGGGGTCCGGCCCGAGTCTTTCGGTACGGACCATGGGAACGCGGTGGGGTCTTTAAACGGGCCGAATCCGCGGCTGCTCCCGCAACTGTAAGCGGCGAGCCTCGACCAATTGCCACTGGGCGCAAGCCCGGGAAGGCGGATCGAGGCGATGACCCGCGAGCCAGGAGACCGACCTGCGTCGGTCACCCTTCCGGCGTGCGGGGAGCGCGCACGGAGCGGTCGTTCCGCAGCGGTGACTTGTGAAGTCAACCGTTGCGGAGGGCGCCGTGCCTGATCCGAGACATTGCCGGGTTCATGACCGGAGTTCAGCTCCGGCGCGCGCGCATGCCTCCGCACATCACCCGCTCGGAGGCAGACCATGGTCAGGACGACCCATCTCGCAATTTTCCTTTCCGCTTTGTTGACGACGACGGCGCTGGCGCAAGTAAGTCAGCTGCCGGAAACCGTCATCTCCGCCAACCAATATCCAATGGAAGCTTCGCGCGTCGGCGCCAGCGCGACCGTGCTGCTCGGCGACCAGCTCCGCGCCAAGGGCATCGAGACGGTCGCCGATGCACTGCGACAGGTGCCCGGCGTCGCCATCGATTCCGCAGGCACTCGTGGCGCCGTAACCCAGGTTCGCATCCGCGGCGCCGAGGCTAATCACCTTCTGGTGCTGATCGACGGCATCGAGGTGAACGGACTCGGCGACGGCGGCTTCGATTTCGCCGACCTCGCCGTCGATGACATCGAACGCATCGAGGTGATCCGCGGACCGCAATCGGGCATCTACGGCGCCAACGCCCATGCCGGCGTGATCGCCATCGTAACGCGCTCCGGCAAGGGTCTGGAGCGGCCGCGCCTCGACGCCAAGATCGAGACCGGCTCGCACAAGACCCTTTCCGGCAGCATCAATGTGCGCGGCGCCAACGGCCCGTTCTACGGCTCCGTCACCATCTCCGACTACAGCACGCGCGGCTACAACATTTCCCGCTTCGGCTTCGAGCCCGACGGCAGCCGCGCCTTCACCTTCACCGCCAAAGGCGGCGTCGACATCACGCCGAACTTCAACCTGGAAGGCGTGGTTCGCGCCACCAGCCGCTTCGCCTACACCGACGCGCAGGACTTCAACTGCACCTTCGACCCGATGACTTTCATGTGCCCGCCGGTGAATCCCGCGACCTACGGCCTGATCGTCGACAGTATCGGCCACACCGCCTACGACAGCCTCGCCACCCGTTTCGGCGCCACGCTCAAGCTGCTCGACGGCCGCTGGGTGCAGAACGCCAACGTCAAGTTCTTCGACGAAAAGTTGCGCAGCTTCGATGCCTTCCTCGGCGCCTTCGGGGCCGACGGCTTCCGCACCATGCTCGACTACAAATCCACGTTCCTGTTCGACACGGCGATTTTCGGTGGCGAGCGCCATACCGCGACCGTCCTCGTTGATCACCGGCGCGAGGAGTTCACCCAGATCGGGAGCCCGATCGGCTATCTCAAGGAGCGGCTGGGCCTGGCTGGCGAATACGTGCTCGACCTCCCGAGCCACACCACGCTCTCCGGCGCCTTGCGTCACGACTGGAACAAGGGCTTCGCCGACGTGCTGAGCTGGCGCGTCGCCCTCTCCCAGCGCTTTCCGGCGACCGGTACCCGCATCCACTCAAGCGCCGGCAAGGGCATCACCGACCCGACCGTGTTCGAACTGTTCGGCTCGACTTTCAACTTGCC
This sequence comes from Betaproteobacteria bacterium, assembly GCA_011391185.1. The sequence goes on along the minus strand of JAABRB010000356.1, from coordinate 167 downwards.
GAACCCGAACCTCGTGCCCGAGCAATCGATCGGCTGGGACGTCGGAGTCGAGCAACGCCTGTTCGGCGATCGCGTGGTTGCCGACGTCACGTATTTCTCGAGCCGCTACACCAACAAGATCGAACTCACGTTCGATCCGGGGCTCGGCGGCTTCATTTATGTGAACG
>JAABRB010000355.1 GCA_011391185.1 Betaproteobacteria bacterium | reverse complement strand
CCCGTCGCCTTCGGCGCCACCCCTCCTCGAAGAGGAGGGGAAAATTGTTTAGCCATCCCCTCCTTTCCAAGGAGGGGTGCCCGCGGAGCGGGCGGGGTGGTTGCGGTTTCGATTAACGCACATCACCACCCCGTCGCCTTCGGCGCCACCCCTCCTCGAAGAGGAGGGGAACCCCCGATCCTCACTCGCAAACGCTCTACACCCAGTCGCGCGGCTTCAGGAAGTCGGTGTAGAGCTTTTCTTCCGGACTGCCCGCCTCCGGCTTCCAGTCGTAGCGCCATTTCACGACCGGCGGGAGCGACATCAGGATCGACTCGGTGCGGCCGCCCGATTGCAACCCGAACACCGTGCCACGGTCGTAGACGAGATTGAACTCGACGTAGCGACCGCGCCGGTAAGCCTGGAAATCCCGCTCGCGCTCGCCGAAGGGCGTGTCGCGCCGGCGCTCGACGATCGGCACATATGCCGGCAGAAACTGGTCGCCGACACGCCGGGTGAGATCGAAGCAGTGATTGAAGCCGCCCTGGTTGAGGTCATCGAAGAAGATCCCGCCGACGCCGCGCGGTTCGCGGCGATGCGGGACATAGAAATATTCGTCGCACCATTTCTTGAAGCGCGGGTAGTACGCTGCATCGAGCGGGTCGAGTGCGGCCTTGCACGTCCCGTGGAAATGCCGGGCATCTTCCGCGAACCCGTAGTAGGGCGTGAGGTCCATGCCGCCGCCGAACCACCAGACCGGTTCGGCGCCCTCCTTGGTGGCGAAGAAGCAGCGCACGTTGAGGTGCACGGTCGGAACGTATGGATTGCGCGGATGCAGCACCAGCGAGACACCCATCGCCTCGAACGCCCGTCCGGCGACTTCGGGTCGGCCCGCGCTGGCGGAAGGTGGCAGGTTCGCGCCCGTCACATGCGAGAAGCTCACGCCTCCGCGCTCGAGCAGGCCGCCGTCTTCGAGAACCCGCGAGATCCCGCCGCCGCCGCCCTTGCGTCCCCAGGTGTCGGTGCTGAACTTGCCCCCGTCCAGGCGCTCGAGCTCCGCCACGATCCGTTGCTGCAGGCCGCGCAAGTAGTCGGCAATCGATTTCGTATCCACGCTCAACCTTTGCGCGCCTCGATGGCGCGATGTCCGATGTCGGTGCGATATTGCATGCCGTCGAAGCGTATCGCGTCGACGACCCGGTAAGCACGCGTCCTGGCCATCTTGATCGAATCGCCCAGTGCGGTGACACACAACACCCGTCCGCCGGCGGTCAGGATCTTGCCATCGGCGAGCGTCGTCCCCGCGTGGAAGACATGGAAATCCTCGCCGCGGGCGCCCAGCCCACTGATGACATCTCCTTGCCGCGGTGCGGCCGGATAGTTCGCGGCAGCCAGCACCACGCCGAGCGCGGTCCGGCGATCCCACACGGCCTCGGCCTCGTTCAGCGTTCCGTTGACGGCCCGTTCGATCAGCTCGAAGAGATCCGAGCGCAGCCGCATCATGATCGGCTGGGTTTCGGGGTCGCCCAGCCGGCAATTGAATTCGAGGACTTGCGGTCGTCCGGTGGCGTCGATCATGAGGCCGGCGTAAAGAAATCCTGAAAAGGGGATGCCGTCGGCCGCCATTCCGCGCACGGTCGGCGTGATGATCTCGCGCACCACGCGCGCGTGCATTGCGGGCGTGACAACCGGCGCCGGAGAATACGCACCCATGCCACCCGTGTTCGGGCCGGCATCGCCGTCCAGCAGGCGCTTGTGGTCCTGGCTCGTGGCGAGCGCGAGCACGTTTCGTCCATCGACAAGGACGATGAAACTCGCTTCCTCGCCGGCGAGAAATTCCTCGATCACGACCCGCGCGCCGGCCTCGCCCATGCTGCCGTCGACGAGCATGTGGTCGATCGCGGCGTGCGCGTCCGCGTCGGTCGTTGCGACGACTACGCCCTTGCCGGCCGCAAGACCGTCGGCCTTGATGACGATCGGTGCCCCGTTCGTCTCCACGTACGCGTGCGCATCGCCCGGTGCGGTAAAGCTTGCATAGGCGCCGGTCGGTATGCCGTGGCGCACGAGAAACTTCTTGGCGAATTCCTTGGAGCTTTCGAGCTGCGCGGCGGCGCGCGTGGGACCGAAGATTCGCAATCCCCGTGCCTGGAAGAGATCGACGACGCCCGCCGCGAGCGGCGCTTCCGGGCCGACCACGGTGAGCTGGATCTTTTCGCGCGTCGCGAAATCCGCGAGGTCGTCGAGTCCCGTGATCGGGACGTTCTCGACCCCTTCTTCGGTTGCGGTGCCGGCGTTGCCGGGTGCAACGAACACCTTCTGGACGCGCGGACTGCGCGCAAGCTTCCACGCCAGCGCGTGCTCGCGGCCGCCAGATCCGATCACGAGCACTCTCATGGAAGATTCAGAACTTCACTTGTGCCCAGAACATCGCCACGCCGATGATCGGGAGGTAGGTGCCCATTACCGAAAAACGCGAGTAGCTCAGCGAACCGATCGGCGCTAATCCGGGGAGCGGGATGTAATTGTTTTCGGACCGCGACCACAGCACGGCGGCAAAACCGGCACCCGAGTGGAACGCACTCCGATCGCCCCAGTTGTACAGATAGCCGTATCCAGTGACGTACATCGGCTTGTAGTGGGAATCCTGGAAGGCCATGGCAACGAGCATGTCGGTGTGGCGACCCTTTTCCGCCGATCGCGCGACGCCGCCCCCCAGGGGAAAATCGTTCTGCACGTCCCGGTTCTCGTATGCGTACGGGGCGTGCCACGTGTGAAAAGGGACCATCAGGTTCCAGTCCCCCTTTTCCCAGGCATTCCTCGTTCCGGCGCACCGGTCGGCAAACCATTCGCCCCAGTCTTTGCACTCCCATGCGTGTGCATCGGAAAAGGTCAGGAGCAGCCACAATACTGCACTCGCGAGAATGCGTGTCCGTTTCAATGGATGACTGTCCTTGATGGGCGATCAGTGCCGGAAGTGCCGGTAGTCTGTGAAGATCATTGCGATGCCCTGCTCATCGGCCGCCGCAATCACTTCGTCGTCGCGAACGCTCCCGCCCGGCTGGATGACCGCCTTTGCGCCGGTCTGCGCGATCACGTCCACGCCATCGCGGAAGGGAAAGAAAGCGTCCGACGCGACCACCGAGCCCGCCAGCGAAAGTCCGGCATTCTGCGCCTTCATTGCCGCGATGCGCGCGGAATCGACGCGGCTCATCTGGCCCGCGCCGACGCCGAGCGTGCGTCCCGCGCCGCAGAATACGATCGCGTTGGACTTGACGAACTTCGCCACCCGCCAGGCGAACAGCAGGTCACTCAATTCCGCGTCGCCTGGCGCGCGTCGGGTGACCACCCGGAAATCGGTCCGGGCGATGTTCTTCGCGTCGGGCGTCTGGACCAGGAGTCCCCCGCCGACGCGCTTGAAGTCGTGGCGCTGCGCCTCGTGTCCTGCCGGGACCGCGAGCACGCGCACGTTCGTCGTCGACGCGAACGCCGCGCGCGCTTCTGCGCTGATCTCCGGCGCGAGCACGACCTCCACGAACTGTTTCACCACTGCCTCGGCGGTGCGGCCGTCGATCGCCCGGTTGAACGCGATGATCCCCCCGAACGCGGAGGTGGGGTCGGTGGCGAGCGCGCGCTCGTACGCGGCCAGGCAGTCACCGGCCTCGGCCGCGCCGCACGGATTCGCGTGCTTGATGATCACGCACGCGGCCCCGTCGAACGTCTTGACGCACTCCCACGCGGCGTCCGCATCGGCGATATTGTTGTACGAAAGCTCCTTGCCCTGCAGCTGCGTGTACCGGGCGAGAGATCCCTGCGCGGGCGTGGCATCGCGGTAGAAGGCGGCCTGCTGATGCGGGTTCTCGCCGTACCGCATGTCCTGCACCTTGTGCCACTGGAGCGTCAGCCGGTCGGGAAACGGAGTGGCCCGGTCGTCTGCATCGAGGCCCGTGAGGTAGTTACCGATCGCGGCATCATAAGCCGCGGTATGCGCGAAGGCTTTCTTTGCGAGTTCGAAGCGTGTTTCGAGCGCGAGCGCGCCGCCCCGGGCGTCGAGTTCATCCATCACGCGACTGTAGTCGCCGGGATCGGTCACAACGGCGACGCCCGGATAGTTCTTCGCGGCCGCGCGGA
>JAABRB010000354.1 GCA_011391185.1 Betaproteobacteria bacterium | reverse complement strand
GCGCACCGGCAACGACGGGTGGACGATAATTACGTAAGGGGAGATACCGATGAGCCCCACCGGCGCAAAGTCCTTTACCGGGTCGTAGGGAACCTGGCGCAGGGCCGGGACGATCGCGAGAGTCGCATTGGTCACCACGGTGAGCGTGTAGCCGTCCGGCGCCGCCTTCGCGCCTTGCTCGGTGCCGACCGAACCGCCCGCGCCAGGACGGTTCTCGACGATAAACTGCTGGCCCAGGGAGGCGCTCAGTCGCGGCGCGATGGCGCGCGCGACGACGTCGTTGCTGCCGCCCGGGGCGAAAGGGGAGATGATGCGCACCGGCCGCGCCGGGTACGGCTGGGCGGCCGACAGCAACGGGGCCAGTGCGGCGGCAAAAAAAGTTGCGGCAAGGACGGGGAAAATGAAAAGCGGTGTCCGCACGATAATGTCCTCAAATGATTTGCGCAGCCTCGCGCAAGCTGTTGATGAGTGAGGCGCGCAGGAGAAACTCGCGCGCGAGCCTGGGTTCACCGGCGGTGCGCCGCAGGAGGTCGTGGTTTTTCTGACGCACGGCGGGATCCTTCTCCTCGAGCAGCTTCTTGTTGCGGGCGGTCTGCGCCAGGGTGTGGTTGACGGCGACGTGGCGGCGCTGGCGCGTGTAGCGGTCCAGCACATCGAGTCCGGCTTCACCCTGCAGGATGGCGGTGAGCTTCTCTCCCAGGTTGACGGCGTCGTGGATGCCGCTGTTCATGCCCATGGCCCCGATCGGGCTGTTGATATGGGCGGAATCGCCAGCGAGGATCGCGCGCCCGACACGGAAAGTGCTGGCCACGCGCTGATGCACCGTGTACAGGGTGCGGTGGACGACTTCGTACGGCTGAGAGCGCGGCAGGAACCGCTGCAATTGCTCCTGGATGTAGTCATCGCCCAGCACGACTTCGGGAGCCATGTCGATGTCGGTCGGAAAGTGCACGCGCCAGCGCTCCGGCTGCACCCACTTGAAGAGATTCGACCACTGGCCGGGATCCGACAGGTAATTGCGGTAGGCGTAGCCGTGGTGCTGGTCGAAGTCGTAGCATACGCACACGGTCAGGGTGCGTTCGGGATAGGTGTAGCCCTCGAATTCGACGCCGAGCGTCTTGCGCACGTTGCTGCGCCCCCCTTCGGCGCTGACGATGAAGCTGCCGCGGATGCGCTCCTCCTCGCCCGAGGAATGGGTGACTACCGCTTCGACGCCATCGGCGTCCTGGGTGAAGGTCTGGAAGGTGGTCGCCATCCGGATGGCGCACTCCGGGCGCTGCCGCAATTGCTGCAACGCCACGTCGATGATCTTGGTGCGCTCGCACTGCAGGACGTAAGGAAAGCGCGTGTCGTTCTTGAGCACGGCGTGGTCGAACTCGGCGAACATCTCGTCGCGCTGACGGTCCCAGTACTGGAAGCGGGGTGAGATCAGGCCGCGCCGCTCCATGTGTTCGTAGAGGCCAAGGTCGTCGAGCATCTCGAGCGTCACCGGGTGGATGCTCCCCGCGCGCGGCTCCTGGTCGAGAAAGTTTTCTGCGGCCAGGGACTCGAGCACGCAGCTCCTGATGCCGCGCCGGGCAAGGGACAGCGCGAGGCACAGCCCGACCGGGCCGCCGCCGACGATCAGTACGGGGAATTGCTGGGCTGCCATGCGTATCCGGGTGTTAGCGGTGGCGCGGATCTGGCGCGCGGGTCGGCGCGCCGACCCGGTCAACCTCCCGGCCGATGTGTTTTCAATCAGCCGGCTTGACGTTCTTGACCGCGCCGCGCCAGCCACTTGCCGTGATATCGAAGATGATACCGGTGGGGTCGCGGTACTTGACCTCGTAGTAGCTGTTCGGCGTGTTGGGCGGGCGGCCCTGGTAATGAATCGCGCCGGCCTGCTTTACCTGTTCCTCAGCCTGCGCCAGGTCGTCGACCCACATGCCGAAGTGCATGACGCCGTAGTACGGATTGTTGACACCCGGTACCTTGCCGCCTTTGGCGAGGAGCGCGACATTGATCGTGCCGTCGGTCATGTAGATGCCGTTTTGCGCGTCGCCCGCCTTGGTCATGCCGAAAGCGTCCTCGAAGAACTTCTGGGCTTTCGCCACGTCCTCGACCGACAGCGCAATGTGCCGCAATTTGTAACGTTGCTTTGCCATGTAACACCTCTTGGGTGAGTGCCTGCCCGACCCCGTGGATTCAGCGGGCCCAGTTACACGAATGTAATATAAAACTCCGATCTGCGGCACACCAGGCGCCGCGGCCCCCCGGGGTTAATGGCTAGACCCGGCGACCGAGTGCATAATCCGCGCTCCGACAACCCCAAGCCGGAGGCAGGCATGACTCCCCCCGTATCCGCTGCAACCATACCCTCGGCGGCAGCCGCGCCTGCTAAGGGGCCGCGCGTCTTTCTCGATTACGACCAGAAAGAGCTGGATGACGCCTACGACCAGGCGGTCTATGCGCCCAATCGCAACCAGGTCAACGCGCGCCTCGCGAAAGCGAGCGAGTTGGCGCGCGAGCGCCTGGGAGCGCCGCTGCGCGCGGCCTACGGCCCCGCCGCAATCGAGCAACTCGATATCTACCGCACGCCGGTGGCGGGCGCGCCGGTCGTCTTGTTCGTGCATGGTGGAGCGTGGCAGGGCGGCACGGCGGCCGAGCACGCCTACGCAGCGGAAACGTTCGTCAACGCAGGCGCGCACTTCGTCGTCCTGGATTTCGATCGAGTGCAGGACGCGGGCGGCAGCCTGTTCCCGATGGTCGACCAGGTGCGGCGCGCGGTCGCGTGGGTGTACCGCAACGCCGCGAGCTTCGGCGGCGACCCGGCCCGTATTCACGTCGTGGGCAAGTCGTCCGGCTCGCATCTCTCCGGATGCGTTGCGATTACCGACTGGCGCAAGGATTTCGGCCTGCCGGCGGAGACCGTCAGGGGCTACACGCTGCAAAGCGGCATGTACGACCTGCGCGGACCGCGGCTCTCCAGGCGCGGTGCCTACGTGAAATTCACGGACGCCATGGAAGAGGAACTGTCGCCGCAGCGGCATCTCGACCGCATCGTCGCGCCGATGGTCCTCCTCTACGGCTCGCACGAGACGCCGGAGTTTCAGCGCCAATCACGCGAATTCGCTGAGGCACTGCGCCAGGCCGGCAAGCCGGTCGAGCTCATCTTCGCGGAGGGCTGCAACCATTTCGAGATCGCCGAAACGCTGGCCAATCCCTACGGTTACGCCGGCCGCGCGGCGCTGCGGCAAGTCGGGCTGGTGAAGAAACCAGCATGAGGGCTTCGGTGGTCGAGAGTCAACGCACTCGGCTTGACCGCCCACTGCGGCCCAAAATCAGCGTTTTTCGCACAGCACACCCTCATCGCCATCGACCTCGATGGCGGTCGCGAACCGGCTGCTGCGGCGCTGCAGCCTGGCCAGCGTCTCGCCCTCGTCGCCCATCGCGCTGAGTATCGTTTCGTTGCGGTCGTTGTGCCGCACGAACCGAAACGCCGCGCGCTCGGTGCGCCGGCCATCCAGGGTAATGCGGGCCATCATGCCAACCCAGTCACCGTGCTGGCGGGCGCCGTGGCCGGTGTGGAACGAGAAGCTGCCCAGTCCGTAGAACACCGGCCTACCCTTGTAGATTTCGACCGGCAGCGAATAGTGCGGGCCGTGCCCGAACACGATGTCGGCGCCGGCGTCGACCGCGGCGTGGGCGATGTCGGTCATGTATTGCAATACTTCCTCGTGAAGGCCCCAGTGGTGGGACGCGACCAGGACATCGCATCGGGCGCGCAACGCCGCCAGGTCCGCGCGGTAGCGGTCAAGGTAAGCGGGGTCGGCCCAGGTCAGGATCTCGGGCGGCACGCCGGGCCGGTTCGCGGGCGGGATCTCCGGGCGCGTCTTGTGCAGCGGCAACTGATACGCCGTATGGCCGCGGATCACCGCTACCCCGGGCGATTTTTCTCCGGCTTCGTGATCCGTCGGCCAATAGACCGAGGTGCGCTGGATGAAGCCGTAGCGCACGCCATTGCGCTCGACGATCGCAGGCGCATAGGCGGCGGCGCTGTTAGCGCCGGCGCCGGCATGTGCGATGCCCCAGCGATCCAGCTCGGCGACCGAGCGGGTAATTGCGGCGGCCCCGTAAT
>JAABRB010000353.1 GCA_011391185.1 Betaproteobacteria bacterium | reverse complement strand
CGGCGCAAAGCACTGCGAGGAGTGATTTTATGGGCATAAGGGGCCTTTTCTGGATTGTCCTGGAGCCGCCGCGGAGCATGGCAAGCGCGACGTCCCCCGGCAAGGAAAAACGTCTCTTCGTTACGGGGTTGTAGAAGGAAATTCGAGAAATCCTTCATGAGCCGGGCCCGCCCCGACCGGGACGCTGAGCGGGGCGGGAGGCAGGCCTTGCCGATGGCGGGCGACCATCGCCCGATAAGCACTTTCCAGCTCCCGCGCCCGGCTGCTCACGTCGAAGACTGGCAGGGACTTCAGGCCGGAGGTCAGGTGCCGCTTAAAGGCCCTCATCCGGTCTGGATCGTGCCCCAGGGCCACCGCCAGTGTCTCATAGGCGTCCAGGTCCCGCACCACGAGCTCGTCGAGGCCGGCGGCGTGCACCAGGCTCGTCGCGACACGCGATGCGAAGGTGTTGCCCGGGCACGTCAGCACCGGAACGCCGGCGCGGAGCGCGTCCGCGGCCGTGGTATGGGCGTTACAGGGCCGCGTGTCGAGAAAGAGGTCGGCCAGCCGGGTGCGGGCGAGGTGCTGATGTCGCGGCAACCGGGCCGCAAACACCAGTCGTTCCGGATCGACGCCCGCAGTTCCGGCATGACGGCGCAGATTCGCATTGCCGGGTCCGGATAGCAGCCAGAGCACACTGTCCGGAACGCGCGCGAGGATCCGCATCCACGCGCGGAAGACATCCGGCATGATCTTGGCGTGCTGGTTGAAGTCACAATAGACCACGCCGCTCGCCGGCAGACCGGCCTCTCGGCGGGACGGGGCCGGCGGAACGCGTTCGTCCGGGTCACCGGAGAAATAGCAGTGCGGAAGCCATACCAGCGCTTCCGCATACCACTCGCCATCCCTTTCGGGCACGACGATCCGATCTGCGATCAGGTAGTCGATGAAGGGCGCGCCCATGGTTGCGGGATAGCCGAAGTAGCTCGCCTGGACGGGTGCGGCCCGCATTGCGAAAAGCGCGGTGCGGTGCCCCGATGTGTAACCGTTCAGGTTGACGAGAACATCGATTCGGTCATGCACGATGCGTGCTGCAATGTCCACTGTCGCGGCATTCGTAACGTCCTGAAAGTGGTCACAGGCGCTCGCGATGTTCCGGCGGTGCTCGCTGCCGTCATCGGGGCACAGTGCATACCCGAAAATCTCGAACCGCTCGCGGTCGTGTCGCGCAAGTATCGGCGCGATGATGTGCGACATCGGATGATCGCGGAAGTCGCTCGAAACGTAGCCCACCCTGACTCGGGTGCCCGGCGCGCGAGCAGGTGCGATGGATGAAGGTGAAACCGCAGGGACTGCGGCCCAGCGATGGGCAATTTGGCCAGAGAGTCGCCGCTGGGACGGCAGGCGCAGTCCGAGCACCATCGCCCTGAACCCCAGCGCAGGCGTCCCTAGCGGGCCGAAACGGGTCTCGTCGATCAGCGCGACGAACCGCGCGGACAAGCCTTCCAGCCCGGACCAATCGCAGGTTTCCAGTCGCGCGTACGCCTGGGTGAGGTAGATCTCCCCCGGGTGTAACTCGACTGATGCTTCGGCGTTCCCGGGTTCGCGAGGCGCTAACAGCGGGACCTTGGCGCCCAGCACCTTGGCTCTTGTCAGCGCGAGTTGGGCCTCCTCGAGACGGCCCAGTGCCGCGAGCGCAAGTCCGAGGTCCAGCGTTGCGCCTGCGTGATGCGGATCCAGGGCAACGGCACGCTCTGAATAGGTGACGGCGTCCTGGTAACGGCTCGTGGCAAGCGAGACCTCGGCCAAATTGAAATGCGACTCGACCCGCCCCGGATGCGCTCGAACCAGCAGGTGGTTGTTCGCCACTGCCTCGTCCAGTCTTCCGAGCCGCGTGAGCGCGACACCGCGGTTCATGAGTGCCTCGAAATAGTCTGGCGCGAACCTCAGTGCGCGATCGTATTGCTCGACCGCACGCGCGAGGGCACCCGACGTTTCGTAAATCAACGCGGCGTTGTAGTGGAGTTGCGGATCAATTGGGTGGCTTCGGAGAAGTTCCTCGACGCGCGTCCGCGCCTCGTCTGCTCGACCCAGCTGGCAGAGGACGGCCAACGATGCCTGCGCCGCCTGGAGATTTTCGGGATCCAGCGCGAGTGCCTGATCGAACGCGGCGAGTGCGACTGGAAGCTGGTTCAGCTGATGGAGTGCTGCGCCGAGCAGGAAATGCGCTTCGGCGCTCCCCGGAAGACCCGCGCAGGCCGAGCGAAGCAGCGCCAGCGCATTGATCGTTTCGCCTGCCGTGAGCCGCGCGCGGCCGGCGGCGAGCAGCGCAATCGGGTTGCCGGTGGGTTCCGGCATCGCGAATGGCGTTTACTTCTTGAAGGCGGCGGCGCCGGTGACCTCGCCCGTCCCGAACGAGTTGATCCGGTACACGATGCCTGCGTGCGAGGCGTTGGTCCCGTAGAAAGCGCCTGAGACATCGGTCGAGCACCCGCTTACGCATCCTCCGGTAGGGGAGATCGGCCCGAGGCCTGTCTGGGCGAAATTGTTGCTCGTAGCAGTGACGGTGAGGGGAATACCGTTCGTCTGGGGCCCGGTCGTCGTAAAGCCGGGCGTCTGGAAACTGTATCCCACGCCGCCGACGGTCGCCATGCCCTGCACCCCGACCTTCGCATTGATGAAATCGCCGACCAGCGTGCCGGTGAAGGTCCCCGGGGCGTTGACCCCGTCCGTGGGCGAGGTCGCACCGGCGAAGTTGTACGTGAAGGTTGCTCCCGTTGGGATCTGCGCGGGGAGGGTTGGGAGGCCTACGACGTAATGCAGTCCGCCCTGCGGGAAGTAGTTGGTCGTCGTCGTCGGAGAGGGAGGCATCGTCATCTCGACGTTGCCGATCCAGCGTCCCCATGCGACCACGAGCTTGTCGACCGTGCCGGCCTCGAAGACGGCTCCGTTATCCGTTTGCGTGCCGAGCAACTTGTACTGCTCGGTCGGCGCAGCGAAGCTCGGCTTCGCGAACTCGATCATCTTGCCCTGCGAAGGGATCGGATTGAACGGGTCCGACACGTTGGGCGGGTCGAACTTCGCCTCGGCACCGATCAGAAATGGCCCCTGGACGATGCTCGCGCTCTCCTGCGTCGTGAATCCCACGGCGTCGAAATAGCCGTCGAGCGACATCGGTGGCGTCGGTGGCACTATCGGCGGGGCGCTTTCGATGGAAGTAAATGACGCAGGTTTGCCGAAAGGAGTGACCTGGTCCCCCGCAACAAACGTTGCCGCTCCCGCATTAGGCGGGAGTGTCGACGAACCTGCGACCTCGATCGGCTGCGGCGGGCCGAGAACAGGCTGCTCGGTGGTTTCCTTGGGCTCCTCGTTCGGGTCCGGCGTCGCTTCGCCAACGGTGCCGGCCGGCACGTCGAGCGTGGGTTGATTGTCCTTGCCGATGAACCAGGTGCCGCTCGTCCCGGTCACCCGCGTGGTGCCGTCCGCGAGCACCTCGATGATGCCCCCGGTGCCGCGGATGCCGACCGTGGCAGTGGGGGTCTGGATCTGATAGGCGCCGCGATTGACCCGGCCAATGAGGCCGGTGACGGTCCGCATCGCGCCGCGCAGCAGTCCGAAGATGCCTTTTTCCGTACCGTCGGTCTTGCCGTCGTAGCGATACTCGCGGACCTCGAATGTCGTGTTGGGTTGGAGCGAGACGTAGGCGCCGTCGGTGAAGCGAAGCTGCGCGCGGCCGCTCGTGGTGACAACCCGATCGCCAGCCAGGACTTCCGCGCCTTTGGCCAGGGCACGGGCCCGGCCATCCGTGCCGGTAGCGGTCACGGCGCCGACCGCAAAATCGACGTGCGCTGCCGTGCTGGCCAGGGCAGGGCCGGCGAATGCCGCCGAGATCATGGCCAGCATAAGGCCCTGTCGGCTCATCCGGAAAATTCTGTCGTCGTGCGGCATTTTTAGCCTCCTGGAAGCCGGGTCCCGAGCCCACGCCGGGCCGGGCAGTCACTGACCTACAATGCATGTAGCATATTTCACGCCTGCCGCGGCGTGAAGGGGGCTAAAAATCGCGGCGGAGCGCGACGGATGCCACGGTCCGGTCGTAGGAATTCAGCTCGATGTTGGAATTCACGCGCGTGTAGCCGACCTG
>JAABRB010000352.1 GCA_011391185.1 Betaproteobacteria bacterium | reverse complement strand
GGAAGACCTGGTAGCCGCGCTCGGCCAGATATTTCACGACGAAGTGGCTCGGCCGGTTGTCGGATGGGCTCGCGCCGACGATGGCGATGTTCTTCACGGAATTCAGAATGCCGCGGATGTAGGAGTCGTCGTAGCTATCGTGGTTCAACGGTCTTCCCACTTGGGCGAACGCTTCTCAATGAAAGCGCCGATGCCCTCGGCGGCGTCCCGCGCCAGCATGTTCTCAGCCATCACGGCGGCGCCGAGGCGGTAGGCGGCGGCGAGATCCATGTCGAGTTGCCGGTAATAGGCCTCTTTGCCGATCTTGATGATGTAGGACGATTTCTGCGCGATGGTGCGCGCGAGCGCCAATGCCTCCTCGCGCTCCTTGCCGCCGGAGACGACGCGGTTGACCAGACCGATCTCGTGCGCGCGCCGGGCCGAAATCGGCTCGCCGGTGAGCAGCATTTCCATCGCGTGGTTGGACGCTACCTTGCGCGACAGCGGCACCATGGGCGCGGAACAGAAGAGGCCGATCTGTACGCCCGGCGTCGCGAAGCGCGCGGTCTCGGCGGCCACCACGAGATCGCAGGAGGCCACGAGCTGGCAGCCGGCAGCCGTCGCCATGCCCTGCACGCAGGCGATCACCGGCTGTGGCAGCTGCACGATCGAAATCATCATGTCGGCACCGCGCTCGAACAGCTTGTGAAAATAGGCACGGCCGCCATCGGGGTCGGCACGACGCGCGGTCAATTCCTTGACGTCGTGGCCGGCGGAGAAGACGGGACCATTCGCGGCGAGCACAACCGCGCGCACGGCTTTGTCGGCGCGAATCGAAGCGAGCGCGGTGACCAGCGCTTCGATCATCGCCGATGAGATCGCGTTGCGTGTCTCGGGCCGGTTCAGCGTCAAGAGCGCGATATCGTCGCGATCCTCGCGCAGCAGGATCGGCGCGGGGGTCTCGGTGCGGGGTGCGGCGGCGGGCTTCGACATTTCGGTCCCTCGTCGGCCTTTTGGGGGTCTTTGCCTTTCGCGGGCATCATTGTATCCGAATGCGCGGGGCGCGTACGGGCGCACGGCGCAGGGCAGGGTTACCAACCATGAAGATGAACGCCGAGGAGCTGCAGGCCTATCTCGCCGGGGTGTTCCCGCAGGCGTTCGGGCCGGGCAAGGCGTCGCGGGTCGAGGCGGTCGGCGACCGCACCGCGAGCGTGCGCTTCAGCGCGGGCGAGCGGCACCTGCGGCCCGGCGGCACGGTCTCGGGGCCCACGCTGATGACGCTCGCCGACGCCTCGGTCTATGTGGCGATCCTGGCGGCGCTGGGGCCGGTGCCGCTGGCGGTCACCACGAGCCTGTCGATCAATTTCCTGAAGAAGCCCGAGCCCGGCGACCTGATCGCGGATTGTCGCCTGATCAAGCTTGGAAAGCGGCTCGCGGTAGGCGAGGTGGGAATACGCGCGGCCGCGGGCGGCGAACTCGTGGCCCATGCGGTCGCCACCTATTCCATCCCGCCCGAGCGGGACTTGGATGAAGGCATCTAAATACCGTTATTTTAAGTGATTGTAATAAAAAGATAAAAACGTACCAGAGGTCGTTGACCGTGGCGGCGACAGCCGATAGAACCCGCCGACCTCTTCGGCCGCGCGAGCTGGCCATTCCAACGGACTGACCATGAAGACCTATTCGGCCAAGCCCGCCGAGATCGTGAAAAAGTGGGTGCTGATCGACGCTTCCGGGCTCGTGCTCGGCCGTCTCGCTTCGATCATCGCCATGCGGCTCCGGGGCAAGCACACGCCACGCTACACGCCGCACGTCGATTGCGGCGACAACGTCATCGTCGTGAACGCCGAGAAGGTGGTGCTGACCGGCCGGAAGCTCGATCAGAAAGTTTATCATCACCACACCGGCTTTCCCGGCGGCATCAAGGATCGCAAAGCCAAATTCATTCTGCAAAGCAAGTTCCCCGAGCGCGTGCTTGAGAAGGCGGTCGAGCGCATGCTCGACGAGGGACCGCTGGCGCGGAAGCATTTCCGCAATCTGCGCGTCTACAAGGGACCGAGCCATCCGCACGAGGCGCAGAACCCGGTTGTGCTCGACGTCGGTGCGATGAATTCGAAGAACAAGAGGAGCGCGTGATGGCCGAAACCGTCCAGTCGCTGGAAGGCTTGGCCGTGCTCAAGCCGGAAACGCCCGAAGCACCCAAGTACGTTCAGAAGCTCGACAAGCAGGGTCGCGCCTATGCCACCGGCAAGCGCAAGAATGCGGTGGCGCGGGTATGGATCAAGCCGGGAGCGGGCAAGTTCGTCATCAACACGCGCTCAGCCGAGGTCTATTTCGCGCGGCCGGTACTGCGCATGATGATCCAGCAGCCGTTCGTGGCGGTGAATCGCACCGGCCAATACGACGTGAACTGCACCGTATCCGGCGGCGGTCTGTCGGGTCAGGCCGGGGCGCTCCGCCACGGCATCTCGCGCGCGCTGGTAAATTTCGAGCCGGAGCTGCGCGGCGCGCTCAAGAAGGGCGGCTTCATGACTCGCGACTCGCGCGTGGTCGAGCGCAAGAAGTACGGCCGCAAGAAAGCCCGCCGCAGCTTCCAGTTCTCGAAGCGCTAAGGCTGCAGGGGCGAGCGTTGGCCGGGCGCAAACGCGAGATTCCGGCCGCATCCACCGCGGAGTACGAGAGGCGGAGCCTCGATCGGCTCATTATTCTTCAGCGACGCAGTCATCGCCATTTCGATGACGCTGCTCGCGCTCGAAGTGCGCCTGCCTGCGGAAACGGGATCGTTCACGGACGCCAGGCTGCAGCATGACCTGGTGGCGATCGCGACGAAATACCTCGCCTTTTTCGTGAGCTTTCTGGTCATCGCCTCGTTCTGGGTCGGTCATTGGCGGAAGTTCACATTCATCCGCCGCGCCGACAGCCGGCTGGTATGGCTGAACATCGCTTTCCTGATGGCGGTCTGTTGCGTGCCGTTCGCAAGCTCGGTGCTGCAGGAGCACGGCAATCTGCGTACCGCGGTAATTCTCTATGCCTGCGTGGTGGTCGCCGCGGCGCTGTTGTCGGCTGCGCTGTGGGTCTATGCGTTGCGCGCGGGCCTGATCGACCCGCAAACCACACCTTTGCAGATACGGCGAAGCCTTCTATCGCCTTTGTTCACCGCCGGCGTTTTTGCACTCTCGATCGGGATCAGCTTCTACGATGCGGATCTCGCCAAGTTTTCCTGGCTGCTCCTGGCCCCCATTTTCATGCTCTCCATTGGTAGAGAGCCGGCGCTCGGCGAGAAGTAGGCGTATTGCCGCGACTTCCCGGAACGCCCAGGCGGCGCTTGCTATCTTTCATATCGAATTTCTCGCGCATTCAGAGAAAAATCGCGACTTGGGTGTAAGGTTTCGGCGACGCTGCGCGGAACTTGCACATGCGCACGGCCCGATACGTCGCATTGCACGGATAACGGAAAGCCCGCGGCAAGGTGGGTAGGAAAAGCTGCGCCATCGAGGCCCAATCCGAGGCGTACCGATGCCGCTCTATCTACCGACGCTTGCCGTCATCTCGATTCTCGTTACGGCGGTGCTTGGCCTGCTCCTGTTGTTCGCCTGGGTCCAGGACCGCAGCATCCGTGCGCTGGCCTGGTGGG
This sequence comes from Betaproteobacteria bacterium, assembly GCA_011391185.1. Next base: position 509 of record JAABRB010000352.1, on the reverse strand, counting down.
GCTCGGCCTATCTCGTCGGCGGCTTCGCCGTGGCGCTCATCAGCATCACGGATTCCCTGCCGAACCCGGTCGCCAGCGTGCTCGCGAACGCACTGCTGTTTTTCGCCTGCGGCCTGAGCTGGAACGGCGCGCGCCTGTTCGATGGCCGCAGCGTGCGGCCGCTCGCCATGTTCGCCGGCGTGTTCATCTGGCTTCTGCTGTTTCGCATGCCGGGCTTCGAAGAATCGACCACGGCGCGCGTGATCGCGAGTTCCACCATCATCTCCGGCTATACACTGCTTGCCGCTTTCGAGATCTGGCATGGCACCAGTGAGCGGCTGGTCTCGCGCTGGCCCGCAGTGGGCGTGTTGACGCTGCACGCACTGTTTTTCGCTTCGCAGATCCCACTCATCTTGTTGGATCCGGCCGAGCGCACGAGTTCCTCCTTCGTCAGCGGCTGGTTCGCGATCCTGGCGTTGGAGACGCTGCTCTACGTGATCGCGACCGCTTTCATCGTGCTCGCCATGGCC
>JAABRB010000351.1 GCA_011391185.1 Betaproteobacteria bacterium | reverse complement strand
TCGAAGATCGGCGCGAACTGGGGAAGATCCATCGGCCGCCCGGCCGAGTTGGTCGCGATCTCGATGCCGAGCGCGCCGAGGTCCTTCATGCAACGGTCGATCTCGTCGAACGACGCATCGATGTTGTTCAGCGCGACCTTGGCCGCAAAGCCGGCGAACCGCTCCGGGTGCTTTTCGCAAAGCTCGGCAAGTCCGTCGTTCGCGGCCTTCATCAGTTCCACCGCCTTGTCCGCGCCGGCCAACACCTCGGGCGGCGGCATCGGCACCGTCAGGATCTGCCGATAATCGTCGCCGAACTTGTCCATGCAGCGGAACCGTGCGTCCAGATCGAACAGCATCTTCACGCCGCGCACGCGCTTGCCGAGATCCTTGTATTTCGGGTTGATGGACATCATTGCCTTCGCGTAGACGTCCGGGAAAAAGTGGCTGTAAACGTCAACCTTCTTCGTCACGCAGTCACCTCGATTGTCGTTCGTCGTATCGGCCGATGGTGGCAAGTGCGGGAAAATTCACTCCCCTCATCGGCCACCGCAGGGCGCCAAAATCCTGGCGAGGCCGCACGTGTAAGGCATGATTCGGGGCACTCCACGTCCTGCCGGCCCGAGCTCCGGGCCGAGTCTCGCGAGCCGGAATTTCTTCCGGACTTCCCGAAGTCGATTACGCGATCAAGACTCGCGATCACATGCCGGTGGACCGGCGCGCAAGAATGCCGCGCACGCCACGCTGCGCGATACGCGCGGGCGAGTACGTGCGCTTCCAAAGCGTCGACGGGATCGCCGCAATCCAAGAAAAGCATTCTGTAATCCACAGGCAGTCACCTCGTTCGAAGATCTGTTGTCGTTGTCGTGCCTGCTGCGCAACACGTTGCACCCATGCCGCTGTACGTCGCGGCGCAGGCGAGCGAAGCGCGCGCGGGGTACCAGACGGAGGCCTTGCCGGCGGCGCTGGAGGCGTGGCTGGAGAGCTCCCGGCAAGTTCGCCGGTCGATTTCAGGGCTGGTTGCCGCCAAGTCAGAACGATGACGGGGTTGCGGACCGTACGTATCTGATCAATCTACATTTATCCGTTCCTGGATGAATCGTTCGATATTGAGTTGCCACTTCAAAATTAACTTGCAACTTTAAGAATTATGTTGCACCTTAATACCCATGCCTCCCCCCATGCCTCCCCGTTTGCCAAGCGACCGGACCAAGACCGATCGCGGAGCCCGGCCCGATGGCCGATGGCGCGACGTCCGGGTGGAGGTGAAGCCCCGGACCCACAGCTTCAGAAACGTCCGGGCCAGTCTCCTCGAGCTCGCGTACCGCCTCGCCGACGAACCCGAAAGCCGAGGGCTGCTCGTGCTCGCGAATTCCCGCATCACGGAAGAGCGGCTGAAGAACGAACTGCATCGGGTGAAGAAAACCCTGCGACCGGACGTGATTCGGCGACTGGCGGTAGTCATCGAGCAGAACCACGGCTACGTCGGCATTCCGCCTGATCTCGGTGACGACTTCCGCGTCTGGCTCGACGATCTCGTCCGCAAGGAAACGCGCGCCGGCAAGCCCCGGCAGTCCTATTTCGCCGTGCTCGAAGTCCTCTTGCACCAGTGGCTCCTCGGCAAGGGGCCGATGACCACCGACTGGATCATGAAAACCATCGGCTGCAGTTACCCGACCGTCGCCGGCGCGCTCCGCCGTCTGGACCATGCCCTGATCCGGCACTCCGACCGGCGAGTCGAGTTGCGTCACTTTCCGCGCGAGGACTGGGCGCGGCTGGTCGCGATGTCCGACGAGACGCGTTCGACGACCCGCTTCGCCGACCGGTCCGGACAGAAGCGTTCGCCCGAGGCACTCCTGCGCCGCCTGACGACGCTCACGCGCGCCGATCTCGCCGTGGGTGGCGTCGTGGGTGCCCGGCACTACCATCCAGATCTCGACCTCGTCGGCACGCCCCGGCTCGACCTGTCGCTGCACTGTCCGGCGAAGCGCGTGGACTGGCGCTTCGTCGAACGCCTCGATCCGGCGCTGGAGAAAACCGAGCGCCGCGATGAACCGGCCGCTCTCGCCGTGCACCTCGTACGCCGCGAAGTCTCGCTGTTTCAGCCGGGCAAAGGCGGTTTGCAATGGGCGGACCCGGTCGAATGCCTGCTGGATCTGCACGAAGCGCGTCTCGACGCCCAGGCGAAGGAGTTCCTGCACCACTTCTCATCCAGGAAGGACGCGTGAATTTCCTCTCTCCACGGGACGTGCTGAAGCAGGTCGCGGCGGCGCTCCCCGCGGAATGTCGCGACAGCGTCATCATCATCGGAAGCCTCGCTGCCGGTTACCACTACTTCGGCGATGACCCCGAATCCCAGGTGCGCACCAAGGATGTGGATTGCATGATCTCGCCTCACGTCAAGGCGGTTCCGGCCGGCAAGGCCGTCGCCGAGCGCCTGCTCGAGGCGGACTGGCGGTTGCGCGAGGACGGCGAATGGGGAGCGCCCGGCGCGGCATCCACGCCTACGGAAAAGCTGCCCCTCGTACGGCTGCACCCGCCGGACTCGAGCGAGTGGTTCATCGAGCTGCTGGCCTCGCCGGCCGCGGCGGCCGAATCGGGAAAGCAATTCGTCCGCCTCGAAACCGACCGCGGGCACTTCGGCCTGTGCAGCTTCGAATTCCTGTCGCTGGCGGAGGAAGATCCCATCCCCACGGAATTCGGCATCGCCATCGCCCGACCGGAAATGATGGCCCTTGCCAACCTGCTGCATCACCCGTCGATCGGGCCCGAGACCATGAGCGGCTTGATTGCCGGGCGAAGCATCAAGCGCAGCAACAAGGATCTCGGCCGCGCCATTGCGCTCGCCTACCTGGCAACGGAGCGGAATGAAGACGCGCTGCGCGCCTGGCCCGCGCTCTGGGCCGCTGCACTGAAGCACCGCTTCCCCGAGACATGGGCCGCGCTTGGCAGGCGTGCGGGCGCTGGCCTGCGACAATTGCTCGCGAGCGAGCCTGATCTGGAGGAGGCCGCCATCACCTGCGCATTCGGCCTGCTTGCCTCCTACGGCCTCACGCTGCAGATGCTGAGAATCGCAGGGCTGCGTCTCGTTCAGGACGCCATCGAACCCTTCGAGGCAGTGGCCGGACGATGAGCGCTGTCCTCCCGGCGCTCGATGCGCTGCGCGTCAATCCCGACTGGGCGACAGCGCGAGCTCCGCCGCACGCTGCTGAAGCACAGGCTCCATACCGACCAAGAGTTCTTCGACACGGCCTACGGGTACATCCGGCAGTACTACCGACCTACGATCGTTGACGCCTTACCGATCATCGACTCGTACCTCGACGCGAGCGATACCCGCGTTTCGCCAAGCGGGTGCCCGAAAGGCAGGGCGGCTGCACAGGTTTCCCATCACAGACGATGTCTCCCTGAAGTTTGTGGCATTCCAAGTCCTCGGCACGACACGTCCGTCCCGGTAATGGACGGTGATGGTGGCGCGCCGGGCTTGCAGAAGCTTCCGCCTGAACTCCGCCTCCGAGGCAGGCTGGAGTGCGATCGGAAGTGATGCCGGCTGCGGCTCCGGACGCCGGACAGCGGACGTCTGCTGCGGGCCAGACCGGAGCATCCGGATCAGCTGAGCGCTGCGAAGAAAGTGCTCGGAGGTGTCGGCGACGTCTTCACCCAAATCGATGACCTGCTCGGCGATCTTCGTACGGAACTCTTCGTTTACGAGCAGCGAGAATTGGAGCGACGTGAAACCGTGACTCAAGAAGAATGCCTTCACGCCCTCGAATGCGCTCTGCAGTGGCCCGAGCACGCGAACGCCGACCTTCGGTGTCGCGAAGACGATCTCCGAGCGGATGCCCGGAAAATAGGCATCCATGACGAGCGCGGTGCGAAAGAGCTTCTTTGCGACGCGTTCAGCCGTCTCCTTCGGGCTTCCGTAGTTGAGTCCGCCCGAATGGAAAGCGACGTCCGCTGCCACGACCTCACGACACGTACCGGCTTCGACCTTCATGCCCAAAACGTCGATTTCGGCCTGGCGCAGAAACTGCGCAACTGAGGAAGTCTTCTTGAACGGTTCGAGTTGATGGCGATCGCGAAAGAAAGGCTTCGCCGTCTCGATGATATTGGCGTGCTCGCGCTCGACGCGCCACTTCGGTGAC
>JAABRB010000350.1 GCA_011391185.1 Betaproteobacteria bacterium | reverse complement strand
CGAGTACGACCAAGCGGCATCCGGCCAGAATGCGCGCGCGCTTCGCGTGCGACCGGGCCGGCCGGCTGATCGCGGCCGATTTCGAGGGCGACTTCAACACCGGCGCATACGCATCGTGGGGCAACACGGTTGCCAATCGCGTGCCGATCCACGCGACCGGACCCTATGCCGTGCCGCACGTCCGCGCACTGACGCGCGCCGTCTACACCAATGGACCGATCTCGGGAGCATTTCGCGGCTTCGGCGTGCCCCAGTCGACGATCGCGCATGAAGCGCTCATCGACGAGCTCGCGGAACGTGCCGGGATCGATCGTCTCGAGTTTCGCCACCGGAATGCGCTGCGCGCCGGGCAGCCGACGGCGACCGGACAGGTCCTGAAGGCGAGCTGCGGCCTCGCGCAATGCCTCGAGGCGCTACGTCCCGTCTGGCGCAAGACAATCGCCGCCTGTGATGCGTTCAATCGCGACCGGGCTGGGCGCGACCCCATCCGCGGGACCCGGCGCGGCGTGGGAGTGGCGTGCATGTGGTACGGGATCGGAAACACGGTGATCGCGAACCCCTCGGCCATGCGCGTCAGCCTGCGCAAGGACGGGCGATTCCTGCTCTACAACGGCGCGGTGGACATCGGTCAGGGATCGAACACGATACTCGTGCAGCTCGTTGCCGATGCGCTCGGGGTCCCGATGGATCAGGTCGACTACGTGATGGGCGATACGGACCTGACCGAAGATGCGGGCAAGACCTCCGCTTCGCGGCAGACGTTCGTGTCGGGCAACGCGGCGCACCTCGCGGGTCTCGATCTGCGCAAGCGGCTGTTGCGGCGCCTCGAGGTCGGGGAAAATGCGGCACTCGGAATCGAGAATGACGAACTCGTGGCGATCGAACGCGGTCGGCGCAGCGCCATCCCGCTCGGCTACCTTCCGGCCGACAGTCGCGGCGACATCGATGTCGGGCACGGATCGTTCAATCCGCCCACCGTGCCGCTCGATGGGGATGGACAGGGCGAGCCCTATGCGACGTACGCGTTTGGCGCGCAGATTGCCGAGGTCGAAGTGGATCTCGAGCTCGGAACCACACGACTGCTGAAGATCACGGCCGCGCATGACGTGGGGCGGGCGATCAATCCGACGCAGGTGGAAGGGCAGATCCACGGAGGCATCGCCCAGGGCATCGGGCTCGCACTGATGGAGGAGTATCACGCCGGCAAGACCGACAATCTGCACGACTACCTGATTCCCACGTTCGGCGATGTTCCGGCGATCGATGTCATTCTCATCGAGGATCGCGAGCCGCTCGGCCCGCACGGCGCGAAGGGGGTCGGCGAGCCGGCACTCATTCCGACCGCGCCGGCAATCTTCGGCGCAATCCGCCATGCCACCGGCGTGACCGTGCGGCTCGCACCGGCGACGCCCGATCGTCTGCGTGCGGCCATACTCGCGAGGCAGCGATGAGCACAACCCACGCCGATCCTCTGAACGACGGATCGAGCGAAGGCTCGCTGGAGCGGCCCGGCAGCGGGAAGATCGTCTGCAACGCCTGCCCGGTGCTGTGCCAGATCAGCGAAGGTCGTGCAGGCGCCTGCGACCGGTACGCGAATTCGGGCGGCGTACTCACTCGCGTTGATCCGCTGCTGCTCACGGCGAGGGCCGCGAGCGGCTCCGGCGCGCTGGTGCCGTTTCAGAATGACGGGCCCTGGGACGGTAGTGTGCTGGCGGGCGCGTCCGTATTCGTGACCGGGCTCGGTTCTGGCACCACCTATCCGGATTACAAGCCGGCGCCCTTCATCGTCTCTTCCAAGCGCGCCGACGTGGACATGGTGACCGTCGTCACCGAGGGGATTTTCAGTTACTGCAGCTTCAAGGTGAAGATCGACACCGATCGCTACATCGGTCCGGAGTGCGCGCCGGTGCGCTGCGCGGGCGAGTCGGTCGGACACGTCACCACCATGGAGTACGGGTCGCAGATGCTGGCGCTCGGTGGCGTGCATCACCTGACCGGGGGCAGCAAGAAGGAAGGGCGTGTCACCTGCGACTTGATGATGAATCTTGGCAACTGCAAGCCGGTCGAGCTCGAGATCGAGGGCGGTGCGCGCGTCGTCGTGCAGGCCGGTACGCCGCCCGTGATCAACGGCGTCACCGAGCAGCGCATGCGCGTGGGGTGCGGATCGGCGACGATCGGCATCTTTGCGCAGCAGTGGCAGGGCCACGTGGACGAAGTGGTGGTCATCGACGATCACATCACGGGCGTGCTGAGCGAGCATCAGGCGGGGCGGTTTCTCGACATGCGTCCAGGCGGCATCCGCATCACGGGACGCAAGTCGACGCCGGGGCGCTACTTCCAGGTTGCCAATCCCGGCTCGGGCTGGGGCGGAACCGACATCACCGATCCGCTCAAGATCGTGAAGCGTGTCGATCCCGCGGAGGCCTGGCCGGGCGAGCGAATTCTCATGGTCTCGACGACCGGCGAGGATTACGCCTACTTCGTGCTCGATGAACAGCTGCAAATGGTTCCGGCCGAGATTCCCGCCGCCGTGAAAAAAGTCGTGGACCGCATCGGGGAGAATTGCGAGCCGGCACTGTGCACGGTGCTCTACATGGCCGGGGCGGGGGGCTCGCTGCGCGCCGGCGTAACCGAGAATCCGGTGGCACTCACCCGCTCGATCAAGGACCTGCTGGTCAACGTGACTTGCGGCGGCGCGCCGACCTACGTGTGGCCGGGCGGCGGGATCATGGTGATGGTGGATGTGACGCGCATGCCGGCCAGCTCTTTCGGCTGGGTTCCGACACCGGCAATCGTCTCGCCGATCGAATTCACCATGCGGCAGGCGGACTACGCGCGTCTTGGCGGGCACATGGATCGGGTGCGGCCCATCGGCGACGTGCTGCGCTCGGAGCGACTGCGCGTCGCGGGCTGGGACGGCCTGAACCCGTGGCCGGCGGATGCCGTGCGATGAATGCGCGCGTCGGACCCCTGCGCCGCGCGCTTGACGCTCGGCGCAGGCTTTTCCAGCACGGCCCGATCGATCTCGTGCTCGAAGCCTGGGGAGCGGACGCGGCCGTGCGCACCGCCTACGAGAACGCCTGGCAACGCTTCGAAGGGCTGCTGGACGAGCTCGTGGCGGAGTTGTCTCAATTGCGCAGCCCGGTGGCGCAGGGCACCACGGCAGCCGGAAGCGTTGCGCGTCGCATGGTTGCGGCCTGCCTGCCGTTCCGGAACGTCTTCATCACGCCGATGGCGGCGGTGGCCGGGGCGGTCGCCGATGAAGTGCTGGCAGCAATGGTATCGGTGCCCGGCGTACGCAGGGCGTATGTGAACAACGGAGGAGACATCGCCCTGCACGTCGGCACAGGAGAGAGACTGCGCGTAGGCATCGCCAGCGATCCGGATCGTGCCATGCGCCATGGACACGATTTCGCGCTCGACGGGAGCTTCGAGATCGACACACGTCTGCCCGTTCGCGGAGTGGCGACCAGCGGGTGGCGCGGACGAAGCTGGAGCCTGGGCATCGCGGACAGCGTAACCGTGCTGGCCGGCACGGCCGCGGCAGCCGATGCCGCGGCCACCGTCATTGCCAATGCGGTCAACGTCGAACATCCCGCGATACGGCGCTCTGCTGCGTGCGACGTGGACGACAACACGGATCTCGGCAGCCGGATGGTGACCGTGGGGGTGGGCGCGTTGCCGGAAGCATCGATTGCCCGCGCGCTGGAGCAGGGCGCGTCAGTTGCGGGCGACTGCCTGCGGCGGGGCGGGATCTGGGGTGCGCTGCTGACCTTGCAGGGCGCCCACCGGATCGAGGGCGGACACGCCGGGCGGCTCGCGGGGAGAGCATGGGCGAATTCGATTACGTGATCGTCGGTGCCGGATCGGCCGGTTGCCTGCTTGCCAATCGGCTCTCCGCGGACCCGGACGTGCGGGTCCTGGTCCTCGAAGCGGGCGGGCGTGATGATTATTTCTGGATCGATATTCCAGTCGGGTACCTGTACACGATCGGCAACCCGCGCACCGACTGGTGCTATCACACCGAACCGGATCCAGGCCTGAATGGCCGCACGCTCCTCTATGCGCGCGGCAAGGTGCTGGGCGGTTGCTCGTCGATCAACGCCATGATCTACATGCGGGGCCAGAAGAGTGACTAC
>JAABRB010000349.1 GCA_011391185.1 Betaproteobacteria bacterium | reverse complement strand
GCGGGGACGCTTCGGTCCGGACCTGGGCGTTTCGCATCGCCATTCGCCACTACATGCGTTTTCGGCGGGGGCGCTACGAGGCGCTCGTCGACGACTTTTCCTCCATCGACGATGTCATCGGGATGCACGACAAGGTTCCCACGGTGTCCCTGTCCGAGACGGAGACAACGGTGCTGGCGGAGGAAGTGAAGTGGGGTTGCCTGAGCGCGATTCTCCTCGCGCTCAGTCGCGACGAGCGCATCGCCTGGACGCTGGCCGAGGTCTTCGGACTTTCCGGCGCAGAGGCCGCGGACGTCCTGGACATCGATCCGGCCACCTTCCGCAAGCGGTTCCAGCGGGCCCGCGACGCGCTGACCGGGTACATGAGCCGCACGTGCGGACTCGTGAACGAGGATGCGGCGTGCCGCTGCAAGCGCCAGATCCCGACCCACATCCATTTCGATTTCATCGGGCACGACAAGATGTTCTTCTCGCGCCACCCGGTGCGCGGACCTGCGAAAGCACTCGATCCGGAGCGGCTACGGGGCCTCCTGGATACGGAGCGCGTCGCAGAGGTGTTTCGAAGCCACCCGGACTACGCCGCGCCGGAGGGCCTCGTCGATCGGATGCGCGCATTCGTCGCGCGGGGCGGGCTGAGCTCGCTTGATTGACCGCAGCGGCAAAAGGAGAAGCGAATCATGTCCATCGTCGTCAAATTCAAGGTGTCAGGCATGTCGGTCGACAAGTACGAGACGGTGATGTCCCGGCTGGACGCCGCCGGGGCCGGCGCGCCTCCCGGCCGGCTCTATCACGTGTCGTACGGCGCGCGCGACAGCGTCCAGGTCATCGACGTCTACGACTCGCCGCAGTCACTGGAGACGTTCGGCAAGAAGCTCGTCCCGATCCTCGAGCAGATGGGAATCAAGGCCGAGCCCGAGGTGCACGACGCCTTCAATATCGTCACGGGCTGACGACCCCGGGGCGACCCGCGTTCCAGACCGGTCCGTTCAAGCTGCCGAGCGCGGGGTCTCGCGCGGCAGCGACTGCCACGCCTTGATGAGCCCGTGCGCGGCGCGGTCGATCTCCGCCTCGGTCGTGTAGGCACCGACCGACAGCCGCACTGCGCCGAGTGCGCGCGGAAAATTCGCGCCCATCGCGGCGAGCACGCCGCTCGGCTCGTGGCTGCCGGCATGACACGCCGAACCGACCGATGCCGCGACATCGGCGCTTACCGCTTCGAGCAGCGTCTCGCCCGAAACGTCCGGGAATGAGACATTCAGCGTGTTCGGCAGACGGTGCGTCGGATGACCGTTCAGCTTCAGATCGGGCGCTCCGGCGGCGAGCAGCGCGTGCAGCCGGTCGCGCAACACCTGCATGCGCGGTCCCGCAGTCGCAGCCCGCTCGGATGCGAGCCGCGCGGCGGCGCCGAGCCCGACGATCGCCGGCACGTTTTCGGTACCGGGGTGCAAGCCCTGCTCCTGGCCCGCGCCGTAGCTTGCGCGCACGACCGGCGTCCCGCGCCGCACGTACAGTGCGCCCACGCCCTTCGTCGCGTAGAACTTGTGCCCCGCGAGCGTGAGCAGGTCGACGCCGAGCGCATCGACGTTTACCGGAACCTTGCCGGGCGTCTGCGCGGCATCCGTGTGCAACAGGATGCCGCGCGCGCGCAGGCGGCGCCCGATGTCCTCGATCGGCTGGATCGTGCCGACCTCGTTGTTCGCGTGCATGATCGACACGAGCGCCGTATCGTCGCGCGTCGCCGCGACGACCGCGTCCGCATCCACGCGGCCGGCGCCATCGACCGGCACGACGGTCACGTCCCAGCCAGTCTCGCGCAGATGCATGGCGGGTTCGTGCACCGCAGGGTGCTCGACATTGCTGATGACGAGATGCCGCTTGCTTCCCGCGAGCGCCTGCGCCACGCCGCGGATCGCGATGTTGTTCGCATCCGTCGCGCAACCGGTGAAGAAGATCTCCTCGCTCCGCGCACCGATCAGCGCGGCGACGCGCTCGCGTGCCACAGCGACCGCGTCGGCCGCGCGCCGGCCGTAGACATGCGCGGAAGAAGCATTGCCGAAATGCTCGCGCAGATAGGGCACGATCGCATCGGCCACCTCCGGCGCGACGGGTGTGGTCGCGTTGTAGTCGAGATAAACGGGGAGCATCATGCCCTCACGGCGTCGGTTACCGCTCCACCGGAAAGCCGACGATGCTTCCCCACTCGGTCCAGGAGCCGTCGTAGATGCGGACATTCTTGAGGCCGAGTATCCGTGTGAGCGCCACCCAGGTGAGCGTGGCGCGATGGCTCAGGCGGCAGTAGACGACGACCTCGTCCGGGCTTTCCTCCGTGACACCCACGCGCTTGAGGATGCGGGCAAGGTCCGCAGAGCTCTTGAAGCTGTCGTCGTCATTGAGCAGATTCTTGAAGTAGAGATGCACGGCACCGGGAATACGGCCGGCACGCTCGGCGCCGTGGTCGAACTTGCCGAGCTCCATCACCCGCTCGCCCGCGTACTCCTCGGGCGAGCGCACGTCAAGGAGCATCCGCCCGGGCTTGCCGAGGCCCGCGCGCACCGCGTCGCGGCCCAGGCGCATGCTTGCGTCGCCCGAAGGCGGCGGGTAGTCGACCGGCGCGTAACGCGGAATGTCCTTGGTCAGCGGCCGCCCTTCGCGCGCCCACTTGGTGCGCGTGCCGTCGAGCAGCCGCAGATCCTTGTGCCCGGCCATGGTGAACGCCCAGTAGGCGTAAGTCCCGTACTGCACGGGATCGCCGTGGAGCACCAGCGTGTGATCGGGCCCGATCCCGGCGGCGCCGAAGCGCGCAGCAAGTTTCTCCGGCGACACGAACTCGCGGTCGGTGTCGTGCCAGCAGATGTCTTTCCAGAAAAACCAGATCGCGCCGGGAATGTGCCCTGCGCGGTACGTGTCGCGCTCCGGAAGCTGGGAAATCTCCGCGATGCGCACCTTCGGATCGTCGAGATGCGCCGCCAGCCATTCGGTGGTGACGAGGGGTGTGTCCATGACGGTGCGGAGGGGCCCCTCCCCCTCCTTAGTCATCCTGGCCAGCGAGGATCTCGTCGACGGTCACGTGGCGACCTTCGCGCGCCGACTTCACGCCGGCGCGAATCACCGCGAGCGAGCGCAGGGCCTTCTCGCCGTCGACTTCCGGCTTGCCCTCGGTGCGCACGCAGTCGGCGAACTCGTCGAGCTCCTCGACCAGCGTGTCGTTCTTCTGCATCGGCACCGAAACCACCTCGGTGGTGCGGCGCTTGAGGACCTTGAGACCTTCGTGCAGGCTGTAGTAGGCGGTCATCTCGCGGCCATAGATGTTCATGAGGTAGTACTCCGACGCTGAAGCATACCCCGCGTTGAGGGTCGAAACGGCGCCGTTCTCGTGCCGCATGAGGAGCCCGGCGACGTCGGGATTCTCGCCCGGCAGCGCAAGCTGGGCGGTCATGCCCGAGACCGACTTCACCGGCCCGAGCAGCATCTCCAGCACGTCGGTGTAATGCACGCCGATCTGGAGCATGACGCCTCCGGGCATGCCTGCCGCGGAGAATCGCCACGAGCCGGTGTCGAACTTGCCCTCCCGGTCACGGCTGATGTTCGCCTCGGCCTGCACGACGTTGCCGAAGTCGCCGGCCGCAATCCTGTCCCGGATCCAGCGGAAGTGGTTCTCGCGGCGGCGCTGATAGCCGACCGCCAGAACCACGCCGGCATCCTTGCACGCCTTGATGATTGCCCGGCCATCCCCGATGGTGGTGGCGATCGGTTTGTCGAGAAAGGTGTGCTTGCCGGCCTGCGCGGCAGCCTGTACCGTCTCGCGGTGGGTCTGGTTGGGCGTCGTGTTGATGATCGCGTCGACGTCGTCAGCCGCCAGGATCTCTTCGTACTTCGATACCGCCCGGCAATCGTATTTCTCCGCGAAGGCGCGGCGCTTGTCTTCCGAGCGCGTGAAGCAGGCGACGATCTTCACCTTCTTCGAGCGCTTGGCGGCGTCCGCCAGCACATCGGACCACCAGCCGAGGCCGATCGAGGCCACGCGCAAGGGTTCTTGACTCATGTTTCCTCTCCTATGAAAGCGTGCGTCGTCCCGGTCAGGCAGTAGGCGCGGGCCCGCGGCGGCCGCTGCGCCGCTCGGCGGCGAAGGCCCACACGATCG
>JAABRB010000348.1 GCA_011391185.1 Betaproteobacteria bacterium | reverse complement strand
GGTTGGAGCGCGCTCCGTTATACGACCCTCACGTGCGCGCCGGGCGCCGTCGCGCTGCTTGCCGTCGCGCTCGGCGCGACCGCGCTTGGCGTCGTCGAGCTGCCGACCGCGACCACGCTCGCACCGGTCGCCTGGCAGTTGGCCTTTCTGACGTTTCTCACCGCTTTCGTCGGAGTTCTATTCTGGAACAACGGGATCCGGATGATCGGCCCGCTGAATGCCGTGCTGTTCGGCAATCTCGTCCCGGTGGTCACGTTCGCGATCCAGGTTGCCCAGGGCCACCGGTTCACGGTGCTGGAGTTCTCCGGGGCGGGGCTCGTGGTCGGTGCGCTCGCCGCCAATAACATCTATATCCGCCGGACGGTTACGCGCGCCGCCTGAGCTTTCTCGCGCGGCACGACTGCGCGCAATGCGGCAGTGCAGCAATTCTGGTATATAGCGTGGCATAGCTTGTAACCGGTCGGTTAGTCAGACCCAGGGAGACACGCAATGCTCTATCAGCTGCACGAGCTGCGCCATGCATTGCTCGAACCATGGCGCGTGCTGGCACATGCGAATCACGCGCTGTTCAGTCACCCGTTCAGCCCGCTTTCCTACCATCCGCTGGCCGACCGGGTCGCCGCCGGCACGGATCTGATGCAGCGGGTCACCCAGCGCTACGAGAAGCCGGCGTTCGGATTGCAGCGCACCGTGATTCGCAACGTAGACGTCGCGGTCACCGAGCATGTGGAGTTGCGGAAACCGTTTTGCAGCTTGCTGCACTTCGAGCGGGCAGTCCGACGCAGTGATCCGAAGGTGCTCATCGTCGCGCCGCTCTCCGGGCATTTTTCGACGCTGCTCCGCGACACGGTTCGAGCGCTCCTCCCGGACCACGATGTCTACCTGACCGACTGGATCGATGCCAGGATGGTGCCCCTGTCCGAGGGTCCGTTCCATCTCGACGACTATGTCGACTACGTCCGCGAGTTCATCCGGTTTCTGGGGCCGGACGTGCACGTGATCTCGGTGTGTCAGCCGACGGTGCCCGTGCTCGCAGCGGTGTCACTGATGGCCGCGGCGGACGAGCCGGTCCGGCCGCGCACCATGGTGATGATGGGCGGGCCAATCGACGCCCGGCGCAGTCCCACTGCCGTGAACGGGCTGGCAACGCGCAAGTCGCTCGTGTGGTTCGAGCACGCGCTGATCCAGCGGGTCCCCGCCAAGTACCCGGGGTTCATGCGGCGCGTCTACCCGGGCTTCCTGCAATGGCTCGGCTTCGTGGGGATGAATTCCTCGCGGCACGCGGACGCGCACTGGGACTACTTTCATCACCTGATCGAGGGGGATGGTGAAAGTGCCGCGGCGCACCGCCGGTTCTACGACGAGTACAACGCCACCCTCGACCTCCCCGCCGAGTACTACCTGGACACGATCCGTACGGTGTTCCAGGATTTCGACCTGCCGCAGGGACGCTGGCGGGTGCGCGGCGAGCGGGTAGATCCGGCCGCGATCAGCCGCACGGCGCTGCTCACCATCGAGGGCGAGCTGGACGACATTTCGGGCTGTGGCCAGACCGAGGCCGCCCACGCACTTTGCACGAACGTCCCCGCGCGCCGGCGGGAACACTTTCTCGTGCCCAACGTCGGGCACTACGGAATCTTCAGTGGCCGGAAGTGGCGTGAGACCATCGCGCCGCGGGTGGGCAAGTTCATCCGCCGCCATGCCTGATCCGCGACTGCGGGTTCAATCGAACGAGTAGCGGTAGAAAAGGTCCATTCCGCTGCGTGTGCCGGTTTCCGCGCGCGCCGAGAACCGGTTCGTCAATGCGAACTCGAGGCGCAGCACCGCAAACGCCGCACTGATCGACTGCTCGTACGAGACATAGATCCGGTCGCTCAGGCGCTTGCCGAGCGTGACTGCCTGGCTTCCCCGTTTGTCCGACCCCACGCCAATCTCATCGAGGCCGACCCGGTTCGCGAACGACTCCTGAGTGCCGCCGCCCGCCGCGCCGATGAGCGCGGCCGCCGCAACCTGCAGCGCCGCGTAGTCGGCCTGGGCACCGGACTCCGCGGGTCGGCCGAGCACCAGCCAGGCGAGCTGCTCACTCTCCGAGACGGGCGGATTGGACACCACGCGGATGAGCGGGGCACGTAGCGGTCCCTTGACCTCGACCCCCGCCTCGACGGCTTGATTGCGTCGCCAGGCCGCGATATCGATCGCAGGGTTCTCGATCGGGCCGTCGAAGATCAAGCGCCCGCGCTCGATGTCGAGCCGCTGCCCGTATGCCCGGAATACGCCACGCCGCGTCTGGATCACGCCGTCGCCGAGCACCTGACCGGTTGGAAGGCTTTGCACTTTTAGGCGGCCGACGAGCGTTGCGTCCAGGCCCGCGCCGCGAATGGTGAGGTTGTCGCCCATGTCGAGGTCGAACGCGAGCAGCACGGGTAGCCGACGCTCAGCGGTCGTGCCCGATTCGCGTTTCGGCGCCCTGCCCACGACCACCACATCGTCGCCCAACTCGATTGTCCCGCTCGGATCGAACTCGAAATGCCCCGAGTCCGCGCGCAGTGATCCACGCAGCGTCAGGCGCTGCGCCTCGGCAACAATCGTCCCCGAACCGGACAATGTGAGGTTGCGGTCGGGCCGGTTCAATGCCGCGAAGCGCTCGGCGCGCCAGTTGAGCTTCCCGGTCCGCCCGTCACCGGCCTGCGTCAGCAGCCCGTTGGCGGTCAGACGGCCCTCGCCAGCGGCGATCGACAGCTCGCTCACGCGGACGGCATTTTCCGAGATGTCCGCGCGCAGCAGACCATCGTGCCAGTCGATGCCGAGCGGTGGTGACACGATATGAATTTGGGTTGCATCGAGTCGACCTTGCCAGACTGGCTTGCCCAGCGTTCCGGTTGCGGTGAGCTCCGCACGCACGCGACCGTCGAAATTCGCGCGGGTACGGATCAATGCGGCAAACGGCGCAAGCGACGGCACGTCGAGCCGTGCCGAAAGCGAGATTGGTGATTCACGGGCGAGACCTGCCTCGGCGTCCGTCCCGACCGGGAGCGCCTCGCCCTGCACGTCGAGCAGAATCTCGCGTCCCTGTGCAGTGAGGCGTGCCGTTGCGCGTTCGTTAACCAGCCCGGCGTCCAGCTCGAGCGTCGAGAGTCCGAGCGCAAACCGTGGCTCGGTCCGGAATGCGACATCGCCGCTCTCGCGTTTCATCCGGAGGGTTCCGTTCAATCGCGGCGTCGCCGTCAGCCGCCAGCTGCCCCCGAGTAGCAGCGATGATTCGACGAGCTCACCGCCACCGGCGAGTGCAATCAGGAGCGCCGCCGGCATTGCCCCGAATTCACCGCTCGTCGTGAAATCGCCTGGCGCCGCGCGCGTCTCACCGAGTGCGATGCGCCCGCCACCGACCCGCAGCGTCATCGCCCCAGCGACCACGCGGTCCGGTGCCACATCGAGAGGCGCTGCGGATTCGAGCGAAACTGGCAAGGCACCACGATTCTCGAGCGCGGCGAGCGTTCCCGACCAGCCGCGCCCGACGCGCCAGCTTCCGACCAGCCGCGCCGTGAAGTCCGCCGCCTCGCCAGTCGCCTTGAAGTCGATCGCATGCTGCGCCGGCGTGCCCTGCGCGTGTACGGAAAACCGGTTCGCCGTCAGTCCGCGGGCAGTGACGTTCGTCGCGTCCGCATCGATCCGAAGAGAACCGCCGGGGGACCACTCGACTTCGCCGCTGGCGCCCAACGCGCCGATCGCCAGGGCCTTTTGCATCCGGAGATCGACCCCGCTCGCGGTGAAGCTTGCGTGCGGCGCCTGCCACGTGCCGCCGGCCTTTGCGGATGCATCGACGCGACCCTCGATTCGCGGATCGAGTTGCGCAAGCCGCGGCGCGACGAGCGCGAGCGCGAGCGTGTCGCCCGGACCACCGAACGCGCCACGCACCGAGATCCGGTTTGCGCCGACCGTCAATGCCATGTCGGCCGACTCAATTCGCTCGCCGCCCACTCGCGCGGTCCCCTGTCCGGCCATGTCTGCGCCCCGGAATCGGCTTGGCGTCAACTTGAAGGACATCACCCCGGAACGACGCGCAAGCGCACCCTGCAAGTCGAATGTTCCGTTCAGCTTCGCAGCCGGATAGCTGCCCCACTCCGACGGGTCGAACCCGGTGA
>JAABRB010000347.1 GCA_011391185.1 Betaproteobacteria bacterium | reverse complement strand
CTTGCGGTTCTCGACGATGCTCATTCCGTGTGGTCCGGCTAAACTGCCGCAATTCTAGCAGTGTGTTCCATGATGACCGTCGAGCGAAGCGCCCTGGTCGGGCACAGCGCATTTGACCTCTATTCGCTGGTCAAGGATGTCGAGGCGTACCCGTCGTTCCTGCCCTGGTGTTCCGGTGCCGAGGTGAATTCCCTGGACGGATTGCATTCGATCGTGACCTTGCATATCCGCTACCGCGGAGTGCGGCAGCGATTCACCACTCGCAATACGTTCACGGCGGGCGAGCGAATCGAGATGACGCTGGTCGACGGACCCTTTCACCGCCTGGACGGCGCGTGGCTCTTCCATCCGCTCGGCGAGAAGGCGAGCAGGGTCGAATTGCAGCTCGCGTACGAGCTCGGCAATCCGCTGCTCGCGCGGTTGGTGGGGCCGACGTTCGATCGAATCGCCAACACGTTCGTCGACGCTTTCGTGCAGCGGGCCGACGCTCTTCACGGAACGGGATGAGTGCGGACCTTCTCCGGGTCGAGGTCGTCTATGCCGCGGCCCTCCGTCAGGCACGCTACGCATTGCGCGTGGCGCAGGGCACTACGGTGGCCGACGCGATCCGCATCAGCGGCGTGCTGGAGGACTTTCCGGAAATCGACCTGGCGCGCGATCGCGTCGGCATCCACGGGAGCCTGACACGACCGGCGCAGCCGCTGCGTGACGGGGACCGGGTGGAAATCTATCGGCCGCTTCGTGCGGATCCCAAAGAGGCGCGACGCCGGCGTGCGGTGACGCGCAAATCACGCCAGTCGGCGTGATCGCCCGGTTTCAGCCGATCATTTGCAGTTGGTCTCCACCAGCTGCTGGTTGCGCTCGATTGCACGCGGCCGATCGGCATCGTCGAGATAGCTCACTTCGCCCTTCTCGTTGTAGCGCTGGATCCGTGTCCCCGACTGAATTGCCGCGAGATTGCGACGCGCCGCTTCACAGTTTTCCGAATTCTGCTTCTGCTCGGAAGCCGCCTGCTGCTGCTTCTGCTGCGCTTCGCCTTGCTCCTGCCGGCGCTTCTGGAATTCCTTGTCCTGCTCGGCGGCGCTCTTTCCACCGGAAGCCGCGCCCGCCTCGCCAGTCTGGCTGCCGATCGCACTCACGGTATTCTTCACGTCCTGGGACGGCTTGCCATCCGACGGTTTTCGATCCGAATACTGGACCCGGCCGTTGGAATCGACCCACTTGTAGAGCTGCGCCTGCGCGGGCGCGGCAAGAACGGCGAGTGCGAAAAGCGCAATGTGAAAATGTGCCCGGATCATGACATTGTCCTTGTGGACAGGGGTTCGACGACCTTATCGGCTTTGAATCGCCCCGTCAATCGAGGGCTGACCAGAAGACGATGATTTACCGGGCATTTTCCCGGACGTATAATGCGTCTTTGCGACCGCACCCACGCCCATGCGCGCGATTCCCAAAGCCCTGACGTTCGATGACGTCCTCCTCGTTCCCGCCCTGTCCGCCATCCTGCCCCGGGATGCCATCCTCGCGACCCAGCTGACACGCAATATCCGGATCAACATCCCGCTGGTCTCCGCCGCCATGGATACCGTGACGGAGGCGCCGCTCGCCATTGCGCTGGCCCAGGAAGGCGGGGTCGGGATCATTCACAAGAACATGCCGGTCAAGGCACAGGCCGCCGAGGTTCGCAGGGTGAAGCGCTACGAGTCCGGCGTCGTCCGGGACCCGATCACGATCCCCCCGGACATGACCGTGCGCGAAGTCAAGGCATTGACCGCGCAGCACAAGTTTTCCGGCCTGCCGGTCATCGAGCAGGGAAAAGTTGTCGGGATCGTCACCAATCGGGACCTCCGCTTCGAGGAGAAGCTCGATCAGACGGTGCGCCATATCATGACGCCGAAGGACCGCCTGATCACGGTGCGCGAAAGTGCGACCCTGGAGGAGGCGACGGAGCTCCTTCACAAGCATCGCCTGGAGCGGGTTCTGGTCGTCAACGGCGCATTCGAGCTCCGCGGGCTCATCACCGTCAAGGATATTCTCAAGTCGAGCGAGTATCCCAATGCGTCCAAGGACACCCAGGGAAACCTCCGGGTCGGTGCAGCGATCGGGGTCGGCGAGGGAACCGACGAGCGGGCGGCTGCGCTGGTCGAAGCGGGTGTCGACGTGCTCGTGGTGGACACCGCCCACGGCCATGCACAAGGCGTCCTCGACCGCGTGAAGTGGGTCAAGCGGAATTTTCCGAAGGTGGAAGTGATCGGGGGGAACATCGCCACGGCGGATGCGGCGAGGGCGCTGGCCGAGTACGGGGCCGACGCCGTCAAGGTCGGCATCGGTCCGGGATCGATCTGCACCACGCGGATCGTGGCCGGAGTCGGCGTGCCGCAGATCACCGCCATACACAACGTGGTCGAGGGGCTCAAGGGTACGAACATCCCGATGATTGCCGACGGGGGCATCCGGTATTCGGGCGATATCGCCAAGGCACTGGCGGCCGGGGCGAACTGCGTCATGCTCGGGAGTCTCTTCGCCGGGACCCAGGAAGCGCCGGGCGAGATCGAGTTGTATCAGGGCCGCTCCTACAAATCCTATCGCGGGATGGGTTCGCTGGGCGCGATGCAGCAGGGCGCGGCCGACCGGTATTTTCAGGATCCCGCGGCGAACGCGGACAAGCTGGTGCCCGAGGGAATCGAAGGCCGGGTTCCGTACAAGGGGCCGGTCACGGCGGTGATCGATCAGCTGCTCGGTGGCGTCCGCGCCAGCATGGGCTACCTCGGTTGCAATACCATCGAGGAAATGCGCGAGCGCGCGCAATTCGTCGAGATCACGACGGCCGGTGTCCGCGAATCGCACGTGCACGACGTGCAGATTGTGAAGGAAGCGCCGAATTACCGAGTCGAGTAACACGGTGCACGAGAGGATCCTGATCCTCGATTTCGGTGCGCAGTACACGCAGCTGATCGCGCGACGCGTGCGCGAGAACCACGTCTACTGCGAGATCCACCCGTTCGACGTCAGCGACGCATTCATTCGCGAATTCGCCCCGCGCGGAATCATCCTTTCCGGTGGGCCGGCGTCGGTCACCGAGGATTCGACGCCGCGGGTCCCGCAGGCCGTGTTCGAGCGGGGTGTGCCCGTTCTGGGGATCTGCTACGGCATGCAGGCGATGACGGCCCAGCTGGGGGGCGCCGTCGAGACCTCACGGGTGCGGGAGTTCGGCTATGCGGAACTCCGCGCACACGGCCACTCCGCGCTGTTGCGCGAAATCGAGGATCGCACCAACGACGCCGGGCACGGATTGCTCGACGTGTGGATGAGCCACGGAGACAAGGTGACGGCGTTGCCTGCAGGGTTCAAGGCGATCGCGAGCAACGCTGCGACGCCGATTGCCGGCATGGCGGACGAGACGCGCCGGTTCTACGGGGTCCAGTTCCACCCGGAAGTCACGCACACCCGCCAGGGGAAGGCGATCCTCGCGCGGTTCGTCACCGGAATCTGCGGCTGCCATGGCGACTGGAACATGCCGGATTACGTCGCCGAGGCGGTCGCGCGCATCCGCGCCGACGTCGGACAGGATGACGTCGTTCTCGGCCTGTCGGGCGGCGTGGATTCGTCGGTTGCGGCCGCGCTCATCCATCGCGCAATCGGCGATCAGCTGACCTGCATCTTCGTCGACACCGGACTGCTCCGGAAGGACGAGGCGCGCCAGGTGATGCAGACGTTCGGCCGCCATCTCGGCGTGCGGGTCGACATGGTGGACGCCACCGAGCGGTTCATGAATGGGCTTGCCGGGGAGGCCGATCCCGAACAGAAGCGCCGGATCATCGGGCGCGAATTCGTGCATGTCTTCCAGGAGGAGGCGGAACGGCTCAAGGGGCAGGGCGGGGCGGCGAAATGGCTCGCTCAGGGCACGATTTATCCGGATGTCATCGAGTCGGCGGGCGCCAAAACGAAGCAGGCGCACACGATCAAATCGCACCACAACGTCGGCGGACTGCCCGAGACGCTCCACCTCAAGCTCCTCGAGCCCCTTCGCGAGCTATTCAAGGACGAGGTGCGCGAGCTCGGGCTGGCGCTAGGGCTCCCGCGCGAGATGGTGTTCCGGCATCCGTTCCCGGGCCCGGGTCTCGGAGTGCGCATCCTCGGCGAGGTCAAGCG
>JAABRB010000037.1 GCA_011391185.1 Betaproteobacteria bacterium | reverse complement strand
GTGACCGAGCCCTTGCGCGCGATGTATTTCTGAAGTTCGCGTGGCGCGCGAACCACGAGGCGACGGTTCTCTCCGACCGGGTCGAACGCAATCACCTCCCCCACCCCGTCCACGTGGCCGGCGACGAAATGCCCGCCCAGGCGATCCGCAAGGCGCAGCGATTTCTCGAGATTCACGCGCCCCGGCACACCAAGCCCGGTCGTGCAGTCGATCGTTTCCTGCGAAACGTCGACGGCGAATTCACGCCCCGCCTGCGTGACGACTGTCAGGCACACGCCGTTCACCGCAATCGAATCGCCGACACGGACATCCTGCAAGTCGAGCGGTCCGGCGTTGATCGTCAACCGCAGGCCCTTCTGGCGTGGCTCGGCGCTGACGATTTCACCGATCCCAGTGACGATTCCCGTGAACATTTTGTCGAATCCGTGAGCGTCCGCGCACGTTGCAATGCGGCGAAGCGTACACCGGCAGTCCCCACGTTGGCAAAGCCCGGCAATACGTCACATCACGCGCGTCGGCAACCACTCCCAGGCATGGATTAAGCCTCTATCCAGACGGGTATCCGCCGCGACGAACGAATCGACGCATGACGCGGTCAAACGATCACTGATTCAGGGGTAGTGAGCATGGAACGACGCAACGCACCGATCGAACGGTTTCGCGAAGTGACGGTGATTGCCGCCGCAGCGGGAATCGGCGCACCCGATCCACGCTGCGCGGAAGGCCCCGAGCACCTCCTTGCGCGCGGGCTCGTCGGACGAATCGCGAGTCACGGCCACGTCGCCGTGCGCGGCGCCACGGTGCGCCCGCAGGCAACGCGCGGGCGCACGCATCTTGCCGTGCATCGCAACTTTTCCGCGGCGCTCGCGCGCGAAACCGCGGCCGCTGTCAGGCGCGGCGCGCTGCCGCTCATCCTCGGGGGCGACCATAGCTGCGCCGTCGGCACGTGGCGAGGTGTCGCCAGCGCGATCCGCGGTTCGCTCGGCCTGATCTGGATCGACGCTCACCTCGACAGCCACACACCGGGTACGAGTCCGAGCGGCATGCTGCACGGTATGCCCCTGGCGGAACTGCTCGGCGCGGGAGACGGCTCTGCCGGGACGCTGCCCACGCCGGTCGTCTCACCGCAGAATATCTGCGTCCTCGGTGTGCGCAGTTACGAGCCCGAAGAGGCCGCACTCCTGGCCGATCTCGGCGTGCGCGTGATCGACATGGACGAGATCGAGAGGTATGGACTGGATCGCGCGTTTGCCGAGGCGCTCGAGATTGCCACCGACGGAACCGGCGGCTTCGGGATCACGCTGGACCTCGATGTGCTCGATCCGGCGGACGCGCCCGGTGTGAACCTGCCCGTGCGCGGCGGCGGCATAGGCGTCGCGACGCTCAGCAAGGTGCTCGCCGAGCGCGGCCTCGACCCGCGCCTCGCTGCACTGGAAATCGTCGAGTTCAACCCATATCGTGATTTGGATGCACGGACCGAGCGTGCGGTTGCGGGCATCGTGGATGCATTCTTCGGCACGGCGGTCCCATCGTCCATCGAGCGCGAGCGGTTTTTCTGCGCCCACAATTACGATCCGCTTCCAGCCGTGCTGGTGCGCGGGTCAGGCTCACACGTCTGGGATGACGTTGGGCGCCGCTACATCGACATGATGTCGGCCTACTCGGCCGTGAGCCATGGGCACTGCCACCCGCGGCTCGTGGCGGCGCTCGCCCGCCAGGCGAGCACGCTCGCCGTGACTTCGCGCGCCTTCTACAGCGAGCGCCTGCCGGCGTTCATCGAACGCCTGTGCGATCTCACCGGCATGGACCTGGCATTGCCGGCCAATACCGGCCTGGAAGCGGTGGAAGCCGCGCTCAAGGTCGCACGGAAGTGGGCCTATGAAGTGAAGCGCGTTCCCGGCGACTGCGCGGAGATCATCGCCTGCGAAGGCAACTTTCACGGCCGCTCCATCGCGATCGTCTCGATGTCATCGGAAGCGCAGTACAAACAGGGCTTCGGTCCCCTCCCGACAGGGTTTCGGCAGGTTCCCTACGGTGATGCCCGGGCGCTCGCCGCCGCGATCACACCGAACACCGCCGCGTTCCTCGTGGAGCCCATCCAGGGCGAGCGCGGCATCGTGCTGCCGCCTCCGGGCTACCTTGCGGAATGCGCGCGCATCTGTCGCGAAAACAACGTGCTGTTCATCGCCGACGAGGTTCAAACGGGTCTCGGGCGCACCGGCAAGCTGCTCGCCTGCGATCACGATGACGTCCATCCGGACGGACTCATTCTCGGCAAGGCGCTCGGCGGCGGCCTGCTGCCGGTGTCGGCATTTCTCGCGCGCGCCGATGTGCTCGGCGTGCTCCGACCCGGCGACCATGGCAGCACGTTCGGCGGCAATCCGCTCGCGGCGGCGGTCGCGCTGGAAGCACTGGAGGTCCTCGTCGACGAGCGACTGTGCGAGCGATCCGCCGGACTCGGCGCCGACCTGCTGCGCGATCTGCGGCGCATCGAAAGTCCGCTCATCCGCGATGTGCGCGGACGCGGGCTCTTCATCGGCGTCGAGCTCGACCCGGATGCCGTGACTGCGCACGAGGCAGCACTCTGCTTCCTGCGACACGGGATCCTCACCAAGGACACGCACGGCACGGTGATCCGCTTTGCGCCCCCGCTCACCATCGACCGGGACACGCTCGACGAGGCCATGGAACGCATCCGGGCAGTGTTCGCGGAACTCGATGCAACGTACGCGACCGGCTTGTGCCGGGAATCCAGCGTCCCGGCCTGACTTCCCGCCCGGAGCGCCTTTAAGCCCTCTCAGGACGCGAGACGGGCGATGATTCGCACGTCCGCGCCGACCTGCCGCACGTCGCGGATCGAGAGCTGCACGCGACCCGCAAGCTCCGTCAATTCGGGCAGGTTGAACATGCCGCGTCCCGACTCGCCGATCAGGCTCGGCGCGAGGTAGATCACCCATTCGTCGACCACGCCCGCTGCGACCAGCGATCCGTTCAGCTTGAAACCGGCTTCGACGTGGACTTCGTTCAGTCCGCGCCGGCTCAACTCCGCCATGAGTTCGCTCAGCTCGACCTTGCCTGCCGCGTTCGGAATGGTCAGCACCTCGGCCCCGCGTGCGATGAGCGCCGCGGTGCGCGCAGGATTCTCCACCGCAGCCGCCACCAGCACGTGTCCCCCTTCCAGGATGCGCGCGGCCAGCGGCACCTCGAGCCGGCTGTCCACCACGACCCGCAAGGGCTGCCGCGTCGTCGGCACGTCGCGGACCGTGAGCTGCGGATCGTCGTCCTTGACCGTGCCGATTCCGGTCAGCACCGCGCACGCGCGCGCGCGAAACGCGTGGCCGTCGCGGCGCGCCTCGGGCCCGGTGATCCAGCGGCTGCGACCGTTGCCGAGCGCGGTCTTGCCGTCGAGCGTGGCGGCTACCTTCATGCGGACCCACGGGCGGCCACGCGTCATGCGCGACGCGAATCCGATGTTGAGCTCGCGTGCCGGGTCGCTCAGCAGCCCGACGCTGACATCGATTCTCGCGGCGCGCAGTCGCGCGATTCCCTGTCCGGAGACCAGGGGATTGGGATCCTCGCACGCGACGATGACGCGCGCGACTTTCGCCGCGATGAGTCCATCGGTGCAGGGCGGCGTGCGGCCGTGATGGCAGCATGGCTCGAGGGTGACATAGACCGTGCTGCCGGCGGCGCGCACCCCGGCATCGCGAAGCGCGATCGCTTCGGCGTGCGGCTCGCCCGCGCGCGCGTGCCAGCCGGTCCCGACCACCGCGCCATCGCGCGCGATCACGCACCCGACCCGGGGGTTCGGCGTGGTCGTGAACAGCCCGCGCTCGGCCAGCGCGAGCGCCTGTGCCATGTACGCGCGGTCCGCTTCGGTATACACCTACGATCTGACGGCGGTCTTGCGGATGCGCCGCGCGGGGCGCTTGACCTCGCGGATCTTCTCGCGAAAGTCGTCGACGCGCTGGAAATCCTCGTAGACCGAGGCGAAGCGGATATAGGCAACGTCGTCCATCTTCTTCAACTCGCGCATGACCATCTCGCCGATGATCCGCGAGCCCACCTCCCGCTCGCCGAGCGCCATGAGGCGCTGCTCGATGCGGTCGATCGCATCGTCCACATACTGGGTCGGAACCGGGCGCTTGTGCAGCGCGCGCATGAATCCGGTACGGATCTTCCCGGAATCGTAGGGCACCCGATGGCCCGTCGCCTTGACCACCACAGGCATCGAGAGTTCGACGCGCTCGTACGTGGTGAAGCGCTTCGCGCATTTGCGGCAGGCGCGGCGACGGCGGACGCTGTCACCATCCTCGGAGAGCCGCGAATCGATGACTGCGGTGTCGTCGGCCTTGCAGAAAGGGCAATTCATCGGGTGGCGTACACCGGAAATTTCTTGCAGAGCGCGCCGATCTCCTCGGCAACGCGTGCGACGACGCCCTTGTCCCCCGGCGAATCGAGCACCATCGCAATCGCATTGGCGACCGCCTCCGCTTCGATCTCGTCGAAACCGCGCGTGGTCATTGCCGCGGTGCCGATGCGGATGCCGCTGGTGACAGAGGGTTTCGCGGGGTCATTGGGCACCGCGTTCTTGTTCACCGTGATGTGTGCGCGACCGAGCAGGTCTTCGGCACCTTTTCCAGTGAGGCCCTTGCCGCGCAGATCGACCAGAAACATGTGGCTCTCGGTCCGTCCGGAGACGATCCGGTATCCGCGCGCCGCCAGCAGCTTGGCCATCACGCGCGCGTTCGCGATCACTTCCTCCTGATAGCGCTTGAAGTCCTTGCTCATGGCTTCGTTGAAGGCGACCGCCTTCGCCGCGATCACGTGCATCAGCGGCCCGCCCTGGATGCCCGGAAACACTGCGGAATTCACGGCCTTCGCATGCTCGGGCGCCGCGAGAATCAATCCGCCCCGCGGACCGCGCAGCGTCTTGTGCGTGGTGCTGGTGATGAAGTCGGCGATGCCCACCGGACTCGGATAGAAGCCGGCCGCGATCAGACCCGAGTAGTGGGCGATATCGGCTATCAAGTAGGCACCGATCGAATCGGCGATCCTGCGGAATGCTTTCCAGTCGATCGCGAGCGAATACGCGGAAGCCCCGGCAATGATGAGCCTGGGTTTGTGTCCCTTCGCGAGATGCTCGACCTGGTCGTAATCGATTTCCTCGTTTGCGCCGAGGCCGTATCCGAAAGCCTGATAGAGCTTGCCCGAAAGGTTGACCGAAGCGCCGTGGGTGAGATGGCCGCCGTGCGGGAGCGCCATGCCGAGCAACACGTCACCCGGCTTGAGTACCGCCGCGAAGACCGCCTGATTCGCCTGCGCACCGGAATGCGGCTGGACGTTCGCGTATTCCGCGTGGAAGAGCTTCTTCGCGCGCTCGATCGCAAGCTCCTCGGCCACGTCCACGAACTCGCACCCGCCGTAATAGCGCTTGCCCGGATAGCCTTCCGCGTACTTGTTCGTCATCAGCGAGCCCTGCGCGGCGAGCACCGCAAGGCTGGCGTAGTTCTCCGAGGCGATGAGGGAGATGTACTCTTCCTCGCGGGCGACTTCGCTCTGAATGGCTTCCCAGATCTCGGGATCGACGGTGGCCAGCGGTTGTTTGTTCAGGGACATGGGCGCGCGCCGGGGGATGGCGCGTAGTCTACCATGCTGCACTGCACCGATTACAGCCGACGAAGACGTCCATTCGGCCGCCGGATCGCATCCTTCCGGAAACGCGCGCCAGGGAAGCGACGTCGCAACGGGAGTGTTCCGGGCGGATCGGCCCGGCCGCCGTTAGCGCCGGCGCAGAACCGCGGTGCCCAGGCTCCGGACGGGGGAAGACTCGGCCAGGCTCGTGCTGGAAGGAGGCGTGTGCGGCGCACAGGCCGGGCCGAAGGGTCCTCCCCGGTCAGGAGTCCGGGCCGCCGCGCGGCGGCCGCGCGTCACCCTTGCTCCCGAACGAGGCTCGCAGGCTGCGGCGGTGTCCCGGAGACTGCAGCGTCCGGCAAATCGGAAGCATCGCCCGCCGCTCCGCCGGCAAGGATCACAACCACCAGGGCCACGACTACGCTTACCGCAACGCCCTGCACGACCGCGGCCAGGACGAGCTTTCCAAAGTCCATCCACACACGCCCCTGGCGAAGTGGTTGGGTCGCAACATTCTGAGTCATCGTCACCTTTCCTGATTCATGCCTGGATGCGCGCCGCTCGATGCGCGCGCCTAGATGCAAAGCCGTCGCGACGCTGCCCGGCGCTCGACGTTGCGCATCACCTGGGCCATGCCCGGAATCGCGCCGCTCGCAGGGAGCACTGTCACGCGATGGGGACGACGCTTGCGCCGCGCCGTGCCGTAGCGGCGCAGCGGCAAATCGTCGTGACAATCGTCGTGACAATCGTCGTTCCAATCTGACCTGCTCATCGCGATCCCTTCCCGTTCATTCCGTTCGATTCCGTTCGTTCTGTCGTCTGTCCCTTGCGTCCGACCTCCGTGCCGCGAGCACGGGGAGCCGATCCACACTGCATTGAACCCCGCCGAGCGGGCCTCTTCCGGGGCATATCCAGGCAGCTTAGAGATCAAATCTGGCAACATTCTGGCAATTCCGCCCAGGGCTGTTCCGGGTGCATTGCCCGCGTGTCAGTCGCGCTATAGTCGTCTGCGCCCGTCCCTTGAGCCCTAATTTCCGCATCCGTCAGGTGTTCGCCCATGAGCCGCCGCATCGCCATCGTCGAAGACGAGCCCGCCATCCGCGAAAACTATGCCGATGTCCTGCGCCGGCAGGGTTACGACGTCCACGCGTTTGCCGACCGCGCGCAGGCAATGGCGGGCTTTCGCTCCCGACTTCCGGATCTTGCGATCATCGACATCGGCCTGGGCGATGAGATCGACGGCGGGTTCGCGCTCTGCCGCGATCTGCGCGCGATGTCATCGACACTGCCGATCATCTTCCTCACCGCGCGCGACAGCGATTTTGACGTGATCGCCGGTCTGCGTATGGGCGCAGACGACTATCTCACGAAGGACGTGAGCCTGCCGCATCTCCTTGCGCGCATCGCGGCACTATTCCGCAGGGTGGAGGTGCTGAGCACCCCGCCCTCGAGCGAGGACGCGCTCGTGCGCGGTGCGCTCGCCCTCGATCTGAAGCGCATGACGGCGCGCTGGGAGAATAGCGCCGTGCCGCTCACGTTGACCGAGTTCTGGATGGTGCACGCCCTGGCGCGCTACCCCGGCCACGTGAAGGACCGCGACAGCCTCATGCGCGATGCGAATCTCGTCGTCGACGACAGCACGATCACGTCGCACGTGAAGCGCATCCGGCGCAAGTTCCAGGCGGTCGATCCGGCGTTTGACGCCGTCGACACCGTCTACGGCATGGGCTACCGCTGGAAAGAACCGGGCACATGACCCGGCGCATCGCGGTCGGCATCCGCACCAAGCTGCTTGCCGCGTCGAGCGTATTCCTGCTGATTCCGTGGCTCGGCTTCGAGTACGTGAGTGAGCTGGAGCGCTTCTTGCGCGATCAGCAGCTGCAAAAGCTCGCCGGAACGGCCGAGGCGGTTGCCACGGCGCTGCACGAACGTCCACGGCTGTTCGAGCGGGGGGGGGCCGACCTTGCTGCGGTCCGCGACGCGCACGATGGCGCGGCTGCCGGCTCGCTCGCACTACCCGTTCCAACCGCGCCGCCGCGGCAGCCGGATCGCCCGGGCAGCAGCACGGAGATCGAGCAGATCCTCACGGGCCTGACTCGAACCACCGCCCGGATCTGGGTGGTCGACCGCAACCTGCGCGTGCTCGCGGTCGCCGGAACGCTGCGCCGCATTCCCCCGGATCCCGACGAAGCCGAATCCGGCCTCGGGCGCTTCGTCGAGACGCAGATTCTCGGGCCGATCTACCGGCTCATTCTCACGCAACCGCGTGAGGATTTCACGGACGATCTCTCGGAAGCGACCGTGGGCCGCTACCGGGAAGTGCAGCGCGCGCTCACCGGCATACCGACCAACACCCGGCGGCCGACTTCCGACGCGCGGGCGGTCATCGTGTCGACCACGCATCCGATCTGGGTCGGCTTCGAGGTGCGCGGCGTGGTGCTGGTGGAAGAGACCACGAACGCGCTGCTCGCCGAGCGCAACCGCGCGTTCGAGCGGCTCTTCAATCTGGTCCTGGCCGTCCTGCTTGCCGGCTCGGCGACCCTGTTCATCTTCGCGTCGCGCCTCTCCGGCCGGATCCGACGGCTGCGTGACGAGGCGGAACGGGCAATCGATGCGCACGGCCGTGTGACCGGCAAAGTGACGCCGTCGAACGCCGGGGACGAGCTGGGCGATCTCGCGCGCAGCTTCTCGAGCGCACTGGACCGGCTGGGCGAGTACGCGGCCTACCAGGAGGCGATGGGTTCGCGGCTCTCGCACGAGCTTCGCACCCCGATCGCGGTCGTGCGAACCTCGCTCGAGAATCTCGCGCTGGCGCCGATCGCCGCGGATTCGCGCGTCTACATCGAGCGGGCGAAGGAGGGCATTGCGCGCCTGAGCAGCCTCCTCTCCGCCATGTCGGAGGCGACGCGCCTCGAGCATCTGCTGCGGGAAGCCGAGCGCGAACGGTTCGATCTCGCGCGGGTCGTCGCGGGGTGCGTCGAGGGCTATCGCAGCATCTACGCCGGGCGACGATTCGACCTGCGGCTTCCGGGCCAACCCGTCAACGTCCTGGGCGTCCCGGACCTTGTCGCCCAGATGCTCGACAAGCTGGTCGCGAACGCTGTCGATTTCGGACGTCCCGAGGCGCCCATCACCGTTCGGCTGGCGCCCGGCGACTTCGAGACGACACTCACGATCGCAAACGAGGGGCCGCCGCTCCCTGATGAGATGCGTGGCCGCCTTTTCGAGTCCATGGTCTCCGTGCGGGCGAGCCGGGCGGGCGGCGTGCCGCACCTGGGTCTGGGTCTCTACATCGTGCGGCTCATCGCCACGTTCCACGGCGGCAAAGCGACCGCCGCGAACCGGGAGGATGTCGAAGGGGTCGTGGTCAAGGTAAGCTTTCCGCCCGAGCCCTTCATCGCAGACTGACCGGACCGACCAGACCGGCATGGACATGGACCGAGCCACGATCAGGGAGCGCTTGACCGCCCTCTACCCCTCGCTCGCATCGCTACCGGCCAGGGAGCTCGACGGGCTGCTCGCCGATGCGCCGACGATGACGGTTCCCGCGGGTACCGTGATGTTCGACGAGGAGAATCCCTGCATGGCGTTCCCCCTCCTCCTCGACGGGACCGTGCGGGTGGCCAAGACTGCGCCGAACGGCCGCGAGCTGCAGCTCTACCGGGTCGTGCCGGGCGACGCATGTGTGCTCACTTCGAGCTGCCTGCTTGGACATGCGCCCTACTCCGCCCGCGGCATCGCAGAATCCGAGACGACCCTCATGACGCTGCCGGCGCCCGTGTTCAACAAGCTCATCACCGGCCACGAGCCGTTCCGGACCTACGTCTTCAGTCTCTTTGCCGAGCGCATCACGGAGCTCATGCAGCTCGTCGAAGCGGTCGCTTTCCAGCGTCTCGATCAGCGCCTCGCCGCGCTCCTGCTCGGAAAGGGGAAGCTCGTTCACACCACTCACCAGCAGCTCGCTGACGAGCTCGGAAGCGTGCGCGAGATCGTGAGCCGGCTGCTGCGCGGCTTTGCGGACCAGGGCCTGGTCGGCCTCGCGCGCGAGCAGATCGAGATTCTCGACCCGGCCGGACTGCGTGGCATCGCCGCGCCAGCATGATCGCGGCCGCGGGACGACAACACCGAATCGACCCGGGCGCCAACTAACATGCCGAAGGAGGATCCCGCCGGGCCGGCGTTCTGGGAGAGGCGTTACCAGGAGCAGTTCATGCCATGGGACGCCGGACGCGTTCCGGATATGACGCGGTCGTTCATCGCCGCACTGGCGCGGCGCAGCAGAGTACTGATACCGGGTTGCGGCACCGCGCACGATGCACGGGCGTTCGCCGAGGCCGGTCACGACGTGATTGCCGTGGATTTCAGCCCGGCTGCGCTGGACGCGGCCCGCGTCGTGCTCGGCGAGTTTGCGCACTGCCTGCGTCTCGGCGATTTTTTCACGATGGACCCGGAGACCCCGTTCGACGTCGTATACGAGCGCGCATTCCTGTGCGCGCTTCCGCGACACTTGTGGCCACGCTATGCGCCGCGAGCGGCCGAAGTCCTCCAGCCGGGCGGCACGCTGGCCGGGTTCTTCTACTGGGACGAATCCGAGCGCGGTCCGCCGTTCGGGCTCAAGCCGGGCGAGCTCGAAATGCTCCTCGACGGAGCGTTCCGGCGCAGCGTCGACGCACCCGTGAAGGACTCGATTCCGGTGTTTCAGGGCAAGGAACGCTGGCAGGTCTGGCTGCGGAACCCAGGTTACCGACCCGCATAGATCCGCCCCTTACGATATGCGCGCAGTCCAATTCAAAACGGAGGCGCATCATGAAAACAAATATGGGCGGTATCGACCGGACCCTGCGGATCAACGTCGGACTCGGGTTGCTCACCTTGCTCTTCATCCTCGAGCGCAATGTCCGCTGGTGGGGCCTCGTCGGATTCATTCCCCTTCTCACCGGGTTCACCGGCTGGAGCCCGGCTTATCTGCCGTTCGGCATAAGCACGTGCAAGACCGGGAAAGACGAACCGGTCTCCGCCTGACCGGCGTCGCGTAGCGCCAGCTTGGGCGGAACAGCGGCTGGAGTATTGTTTTCCCCGCCTTATCAAGGAGGGGTGTCGGGCGAAGCCCGACGGGGTGGTTCATCGAGTGCCGCCACCACCCCGGCGCTTCGCGCCACCCCTCCTCGGAGAGGAGGGGAAAAAACAATCGAGTGCCGCCACCACCCCGGCGCTTCGCGCCACCCCTCCTCGGAGAGGAGGGGAAAAAACAATCGAGTGCCGCCACCACCCCGGCGCTTCGCGCCACCCCTCCTCGGAGAGGAGGGGAAAAAACAATTTGGGCGGCGGCAGCCACCCTACGCATCCGGTTGGGGCGCCGCTCAGGCGTTGCCGACGACGAGCTCGCGCAGGCGATTCTTGCCGGCCTGTCGCGCTTCGCCAAGGACGCGCTCCGCGGTTTCGAGCGCGATATCGGGCGTCGCCGGCGGCTCCATGAAGGTGACGAGTCCCAGGCCGAAGCTCATCGGCCGGCCTTCGCGGCGCATGTCGACGTCGAGCTTGTCGCGCAGCATCTGCGCAACGAGCAGTCCGTTGTCGCGCCCCGTCTCCGGAAGCACGATGGCAAACACATCCTCCTCGATCCGGCCGACCGCGTCCGTGCGGCGGACGCTGGCACCAAGCGTTCGGCCGATCACGCGCACCGGGCGCTCGGCATCCAGCGCCGCGAGATCGGCAAGGCCATCGCAGTGGACGAGTACCAGTGTGAACGGACGACGATAGCGCAGGTGCCGATCGAGTTCGATGCTCAGCCGCTCACCGAATCCGAGCCGATTCATGATGCTGGTCACGACGTCGGTGCGGATCGTCGCCCGCGCCCGGTCACTCGCCGCGCGCAGGCCTGCCGCCAGCACACCGACCACCACGAGGAGGCCGGTCACCGCGATCGTATCGAAGACGAACGGGAAAGTGGTCGGATAGGGATGGCCGAGAAAGAATCCCATCGCCAGTGCAGCGGCGCCTGCGATGAACGCCATCGCAACCCCTCCGCCCAGCCCGGCACCCCACGCGGCGAGCAGCACCGGCAAAGCGTAGAAGGCCGTGAAGCTGGGAGAGTTGCCGGACACCGCATCGACCATCGCAACGGCGATCGCGGCAACGAGCGCGACCAGAAACGATCGCGGCCGGCTCCGGAAAAGCGAGCTCACGGGCGGAGCTCCGGTACCCTCCGGGTTCTGTCGATCGAATTCGCTCATGCTTCGCGACATCGGCTTCGCGACATCGCCTCAGGAGAATCGCTTGACAATGTTGAGGTCGACGTTGCCGCCGGACACGATCACGCCGACTCGCCGGCCACGCACATCGGCGCGACCCTCGAACAGGCCCGCGGCCCCGAGCGCGCCGGTCGGCTCGACGACGATCTTCATTCGTTCCCAAAGGTAAAACATGGCCCGCAGCAACTCCGCGTCCGTCACAGTGGCCATATCGTGAACGTAGCGGAGCACCAAAGGGAAGGTAATTTTGCCGAGCGAATGCGTTCTGGCCCCATCGGCGATGGTGTCGGGGTTATGGCAGGCCTGCAGCGTGCGGGTCCGAAAAGACCGGGTGGCATCATCTCCGGCGGCCGGCTCGATGCCGATCACGCGGCACCCCGGCGCAAGTTCGGCCGCGGCGACGGCGCAGCCCGAGATCAGTCCTCCACCGCCGCAGGGGACGAACAGTGCGTCGAGCGGCCCGGCATCCTCGAAAAGCTCCTTTGCGGCCGTGCCCTGGCCCGCAATCACGTGCGGGTCATCGAACGGCGGCACGATATCCAGCCCCTGCTCGTGCGCGATCCGGCTGCCAAGCTCTTCGCGCGTGGCGAGATTCGTGTCATATGTCACGATCTCCGCTCCATAGCCGCGTGTCGCCGCGAGTTTGACGGCCGGAGCGTTGTCGGGCATCACGACGATGGCACGCATCCCGAGCAGCCGGGCCGCCAGGGCGACGGCCTGAGCATGATTACCCGAGGAAAATGCCAGCACGCCGCGCGACTTTCCTGCTTCCGCCAGGCGTGAAAGCGCGTTGTATGCGCCGCGGAACTTGAACGCCCCGGCCCGCTGGAAATTCTCGCACTTGAAGTAGACCTCGGCGCCCACGCGCTCGTTCACGGTCCGCGAGGTCATCACCGGGGTGCGGTGCACGGCACCCGCGCCACGCGCGGCCGCTGCCACCACTTCCGCATAACGGACGAGGGCCTCCCCTTCCACATTGCTCATCTCACGCTCCATCGCACGCTGAATCAGTCGATCGGATCATTGGCGGTGTCCTGCGCAAGATGCGCGACATCGCCCCAGCGCTCGATGACCCAGCGCCCCGACCCGAACCGGACGAGATTCACGCTCGCGTTGGCCAGCGAGTAATCGCGATGCGCCGCGGACGCAAGCTGCGTGGCATGCCGATACAGCACGCCGAGCACGCCACCATGCGTGACCACCGCAAGGTGGCTTCCGGGATACGCGGTTGCGATGCGCTCGAGCGCGCGGATCACGCGGATACCGAACGCCGCGTCGCTTTCGCCCTGCGGGATGACGTACGCGGGGTCGCGCCGGACGAGGAAACCGTACGCCTCGGGATCATCGCGCTCGATCTCGCCATAGGTCCGGCCTTCGAAGATCCCGTAGTTCCGCTCGCGTAGCCCCGGGTCGAGGTCGATCGATATGCCGAGTCGACTGGCAATCGGCGCGGCGGTCTCCCGCGCCCGACCGAGATCGCTCGAAATGAGGCGATCGATCCGGTCGCCCGCAAGCCGTGCGGCCAGCGCCTGCGCTTGCACGACGCCGAAGTCCGAAAGCGGGCTGTCCCGCCAGCCCTGAACGCGTCCCGACCGGTTCCAGGCCGTCTCGCCGTGGCGGATCAGCAGGATCGACGTATCGGAGCGGTTCAACGGAGTAGAGTCACGGTAATCGTTCACGGGAAGTCGTCACGAATGGATTACGCACGCTGGCCGATGCACGGCCGCGCCGGAGCCGCGGCAAAAGTACCGAAAAAGTACCGAAAAAAAGTACCGAAAAGTACCGGCGCCTGACAATTCAGTGCGGCACGAATTGCCCCGATAGTTTAATTTAACGGCGCCCGCACCGCGGCTCGAGCATACGACCAATGGCACTTACTGTCGACGCCACCACCGGCACGCACATCGGCGACCGCAAGGAACAGCAGGACCGCGTCGCGATTCTTCCGAGCAAGCGCGTCAAGGGCACGGCGCTCGTTGTGCTTGCGGATGGCGCTGGCGGATACACGGGCGGCGCCGCTGCCGCGTCCCAGGTCGTCATCACCGCCACGAATCTGTTCGAGAACTTCTCCCCCAAGGACGAGACGCCCGAACAGCTGCTGCGCGAGATCGTCATCGAGGCCCATACCGTCATCAAGCTGAACCGGCTCCTCACCGAGGAAGAGCCTCATAGCACCTTCGTGGCGCTCCTGCTGCAGCCGGACCGCGTGGACTGGGGGCACGTCGGTGACAGCCGCCTCTACCATTTCCGGGGCGCCCGGCTCATGCATCGCACCCCGGACCACTCGCTGGTCGAGCAGCTGGCGCGTGAAGGCCAGATCAAGGAAGAGGATCGCCACACCCACCCCAACCGGAACCTGCTCTTGCAGGCGCTCGGTCAATCCGAGCTGCCGGAGCCGACCTTCGGCTCCTCGAGCCCGCTTGCCGACGGCGATGCGTTCCTGCTCTGCTCGGACGGATTGTGGGACTACTTCGCGGATGCCGAGCTCGGCAAGATTCTCTCGACGCTGCCCCCGCGCAAGGCCGCCGAGATGCTGGTCACCGGCGCTCGGGGTCGTGGCAACGGCAAGGGCGACAATCTCACCCTCGCGCTCGTCAAGCTCGCCGGGGCGGCAGTTCAAGCCAGGCCCGTCGGCGGCGACCGGCGGCCGCAGGCGCCCCCCCCACTGCCGCGATGACGCACGTGTCGCGGGGGCGCGCATCCAGCGTCACCGCGAACCGCATCAACTCGTCACGGCGAAACGCGACGGCATCGACCGTGTCGCCCGGCCGGTGCTGCGCGAGCAGCGCAACCCAGTTCCTGGGCGTCGCACGCAGGCCGTCAAGCGCGACGATCACGTCCCCGGCCGCAAGTCCCGCACGCTGCGCGGCGCTTCCGTCGAGTACGTGAGTGAGCTTGAGCTCGGCACCATCGTTTGCCGCGCGCGCGCCGATCGACACCTGGCGGGATAACTCGCGTTCCGGGGTCGACGCAGCTCGCCCGCCCCGATCAGACGGGGATTCGGCCGGCCGCTCGGTGAGCGTCAGGCCGACGGTCTTCAACAGCCGCGCGAGCGGAAGTTCGCCCGTCGAGCGCAGGGCGCGATCGAAGAATCCACGCAGTCGAAGCCCGGTCACTTCCGCGGCCACGCGTTCCACGCCGTCTTCCGGCACGCCGGTGTCTGTCCTTCCATAACGCGCCCAGAGCGCGCGCATCACGTCATCGAGCGATTTCGCGCCATGCGTTCGATCGCGGATCAGGAGGTCCAGGCAGAGCGCAACGAGGCTTCCCTTCCCGTAGTAGCTCACCACCGAATTCGGCGAGTCCTCGTCCTGGCGGTAGTACTTGATCCAGGCATCCCAGCTCGATTCCGCGACCGTCTGCATTGACCGCCCCGGATTCCGCAGCAATGCGGTCGCGCTGCGACCGAGCAGCTCCAGGTAATCGCGCTCCCGGATCAAGCCGCTGCGCACGAGAGCGAGGTCGTCGTAATAGGACGTGATGCCTTCGAACGCCCACAGGAGCCCGGTGTGATTCTCGTGGTCCAGATCGTAAGGCGTGAACGCTGCGGGCTTGATGCGCTTGACGTTCCATGTGTGGAAGTACTCGTGGCTCGCCAGGCCCAGGAACGTCCGGTACCGCTCGCTCGTTCGATCACCGCCTTGCCGCGGCAGATCGTCCCGTGAACAGAGGAGCGCAGTCGAAGCGCGATGCTCCAGTCCGCCATATCCCTCGCCCACCGTCGTGACCAGGAACAGGTAACGTTCCATCGGAGCCGGCGGGCCCCAGAATCGGATGTGATGGGAACACAGTCGCCCGAGATCGCGGCACAACCGGGACATGTCCACATCGTGGCGGCCGGTAATGGCAATCTCGTGCGGCACGCCGCGCGCGACAAAGGTACCCAGTGCGAAAGTGCCCATTTCGACCGGATGATCGATGAGCTCGTCGTAATCGGTTGCGGCATAGATTCCGAATCCATGGCGCGGCGCGCGTTTGCGGCGCAGCGTCGTCGCGACGCGCCACGCACGGTAGCGTGCGCCGCGCGGCGGCAGGATTTCGACCTCGCAGGGGCGGGACTCCGCGCCGAGCACACGGAGGAACACGCACGGGCCGTTGAAGAATCCGTGCGTCGTGTCCAGATGCGCACCACGCACGGAGAGATCCCATCCATAGACCTCCGCCGTGACCGTCAGCGGACCGTCGCACGGCGCCGCATGCCACGTATGCTTGTCCAGTTTGGTCAGTCGCACCGGCCGACGGCCGCTCGCGGCGCGGATCCCGGTCACGTGGCGCGCAAAATCCCGGATCAGGTAGCTGCCGGGTATCCAAGCGGGCAATGCGAATCGTTGCCCGGCAGGGTCGGGGGCCGTGACCGTGACGCGCACCTCGAACCGATGCGCCTCCGGTGACCTGGGGAAAATTCGGTAGCGGATCGGCTCGGTCGCCATCAGGGGCACGCGTCTCAGCGCACTTTTTAACGTATTGCGAGGCTGATGCGGTATTCACCGCGCACCAGCGCGAGCCGCACCGCGCCCTCCACGCGACGCATCGCGTCGAGGAGCTCCTGCACACTGCGCACCCGGGCGCGATTGACGGCGAGCACGATGTCGCCCGGGCGAAGCCCGTTGCGGAACGCGGCGCTCCCCTGGTCGACCGCGGTCACGACGACGCCCTCGACCTGTCCGTACATCGGCGTGCCCCGCTCGATGTTCGCCACGCGCGCCCCCGCGAGCTGGGGAATCGTCTCGCCCGTCACTTTCGTCACCTTGTAGAGCTCGCCGACCCGTGCGCGGATCCGCATCATGCGGCCGTCGCGCAGGAGCTCGAGCTCGATCTCCTCGCCGATCGGAACGAGACCAACACGATTGCGCAGCTCACTCGAGCTCCGCACCTGG
>JAABRB010000036.1 GCA_011391185.1 Betaproteobacteria bacterium | reverse complement strand
GGGCTCGCGGTCGACTCGCGCGGCGACATCTACGTCGGCGAAGTCAGCTACACGGAGTATCCGCGCCTCTTTCCGGACAACGCGACGCCGTGGCGCATGCGTTCGCTGCAGAAGCTGCAGAAAGTGAATTAGGCGCTGCTCGCGGTGACCGCCTCGTCCCATCGCCGCCGGCGGATAGAACGGGAAGCCTATCTATGAGAGCAGCATGGTACGAGCGGAACGGCCCTGCGAAAGAGGTGTTCCAGGTCGGCGAGATGGACGATCCCGTGCCGGCCCCCGGGGAGGTGCGAGTAAGGATGGCCTACTCGGGCGTCAACCCGTCCGACGTCAAGCGACGCGAGGCGTTTGGTGGACAGGTGATTTCGGTCCCACGCGTGATCCCCAACAACGACGGCGCCGGAGTCATCGACCAAGTCGGCGAGGGTGTGAATCCGGCGCGCGTGGGCGAGCGGGTGTGGCTTCACAGCACCGGTTACAAGCGCCCGTTCGGGACCGCGGCGGAGTACGCCGTGACATTGTCGTCGCGCGCCTATCCGCTCCCGGAAGGGGTGCCGTTCGCGGTCGGTGCGGGGCTCGGTGTCCCGGCGATGACCGCCCATCGGGCGGTGTTCGGACTCGGTCCGGTACGCGGCAAGACGGTCCTGGTCACGGGCGGGGCTGGAGCCGTAGGGTTCTACGCCATCCAGCTCGCAAAGCGCGGAGGAGCCACCGTGGTGAGCACGGTAAGCAGCACCGCCAAGGCGGAACTCGCAAAGGGCGCGGGCGCGGACCACGTCATCGATTACAAGCGCGAGGCAACGGCCAAGCGGATCATGGCTCTGACGGGCGGTGCGGGGGTCGATCACATTGCGGAAGTCGATTTCGGCGCAAACCTGCCGACGACGCTCGCCGTGCTCAAGGGCAACGGTACGATCGCGACCTACGCGTCGATGACCCACCGTGACCCGCAGATCCCGTTTTATCCCTTGATGATGCGAAATGCGACGTTGCTGTGGGTTTACGTCTACGAAATGCCGGCGGCCGCCATGGATGCCGCTGCCCGCGAGACGAATACGTGGCTCACGATCGGGAGCGCGTCGCATCCGCCGCCACATTCGTTCTCGTTGGACGAGATCGCCGACGCGCACGTCGCGGTCGAGCAAGGTGCAGTCGGAAAAGTGTTGGTGAAGATTGGCGGAGAAGCGGTCGCGGCGTGACGCGGACCGCTCAACCGCTGGCGCGCGTCATCTCGAGCGTACAGCGGCGCTTGCCGAACCCACCCGATCCCTCGTAGCCCCGGGGGCCGAACTGCCCGTCGAACCGGGCGCGCGATTCCTGGCCCCGATACGCCGCCGAGGCTGCGATGACGGTGCCCACGAGCAAGAGTCGATCGGAGTCGCCGACCTGCCCCTTGGCCATCCAATAACCGGGGTTTCCGGGTGTGCCTCTCGCGAGTTCCACGGCGCCGCCCCGAATCTCCGTGGACCACGACCGCTGGAACGCCTTTAGATCCAGGAACTCCTCGCAGGCAAGCGAGGCGGTCCAGCGCCCGTCGTAGCGGGTCGGGCTGGTCGCCGCCGCCGCGGGCAGGCGCAGTGTTTCCGGGCGGGCTTCGCTCGTCTGCGGGATGTTCAGCTTGGGCTCCGCAACGAGCTTTGCCTCCGCCGCTGAAATCGCGTCAAGGCGGGCGCGTGCGAGCGGCGCAAACGCGCCTTGCGGATAGCGCTCGAGGTAGGCCTTCAACTCGGCGGGATTGTTGGTTGCGCGCACCGATTCCCAGAAGAGCGCCTCCTGGTCCGGCTTGGGAGGCGGGCGTGGTTCGGCTGCGGCCTGCTTTTCCGCCGGCTTATCCGCCGGTTTTTGCACCGGCGCCTGCGGTGCGCTCGCCACTTTGGGCGGCGGCTCGCTGGCACGCTTTGCCTCCATCGCGGCAAGCGCGTCGATTCGTGCTCGCGCGAGGCCCACGAAGGTGCCTTCGGGGTAGCGGGCAAGGTACGCGTTGAGCTCCGCGGGATTGGTGCTGTTGCGCACCGATTCCCAGAAAACGACCTCTTGCGCGGGCTGCGGTTGTGCCGCAACTGGCGGCGCAGTCGGCGCAACAGCCGCCGGCTCGGGTGACGGTGCGGGCGGAGTCGCGTTGCGCGCCGACGCGTACCACATTGCCCCCGCCACGACGGCTGCAAGCCCGAGAACGACGCCCGCGATCGCGCCCCAGCGTTTCCCGCCTCGAGCGGGGTCTGCTTTCGCAGCGCTCGCAGCGGCCTGCGATGCGCCGGCCAGTGGCGAGCGCGATGGGCTGCTCAGATCGACAGCTGCCGCAGGTCGCAGCACTTCGGCAATGATCGTGTCCGCCGCGATGGTCGGGGAGGCAGGCGCGGCGTGCGCCTCGAGAATCGCCGCGCGAAATGACTCGGCCGACTTGAAGCGGTCCTCGGGACGCTTCGCGAGCGCCTTCTCGACGATCGCGTCATAGCGTTCCCAATCCTTGTCCGGATCGACGAGCGATGGGCGGGGAACGGCGGTGTGGCAGATCGCGTAGGCGACCTGCTCGGTACTGCCGACGAACGGCTTCTTGCCGGTGAGAAGCTGGTACAGGACGACGCCGGCCGCGAAGATGTCGGCACGATGGTCGATCGTGGTAGCGGCGTACTGCTCCGGCGCCATGTAGCCGGGCGAGCCCATGACCGCGCCGGTGTGCGTCAGATCGGAAGTTTCGATGCGGGCGATGCCGAAGTCGGCCACTTTCACGCGCCCGTCCATCATGACGATGAGATTGGCCGGCTTGATGTCGCGGTGCCACACGCGGCGGCTGTGCGCGTGCGCCAGCGCTTCGAGGAGCTGCGACATGATGCTCACGATGTCGCGCTCGGCGAAACGCCTCCCGCGGTCGAA
The DNA here is from genome assembly GCA_011391185.1 of Betaproteobacteria bacterium. The sequence continues at coordinate 10,326 of JAABRB010000036.1, read as the reverse complement.
GTACTCGCGCAGGGAGTTGCCCTCGACGTACTCCATCGCGATGTACGCCACCTCGGCATCCTCGCCGTAGTCGTACACCGCGACGATTCCGGGATGCGCGAGCTGGCCCGCTGCGCGTGCCTCGTTGCGGAAGCGCGCGAGCATCGACGCCACGGGCCGGTCGCCCTCGATCAGTTCGCGCCGGATCGTCTTGATCGCGACGGTGCGCCGGATGCCGGGGTCGAACCCCATGTAGACGACACCCATGGCGCCGCGCCCGAGCACCTCGGTGATCTCGTACTTGCCCAGGCGGTCAGGGGTGGTCATGGCTCCTCGGGATGCGGCACGGTATTCCCAAATTTGTGGGCGGTCAATCCGCGGCGCCGGGATCGCGCTGGATCGGTACTTTGCGTTCGCGGCGGTACACTCGACGCTTCCGGTCGGACGATTCCCGCAGGTTTCAGGCATGTACAGCTATCTCCAATCCCGCATCCACGGCACTGCCAGTACCGGGCAGGGGGCGCCGCCGCCCGGGCTGCTCGCGTTCTACTGGCACTTCGTGCGTCAGGCCAAGGGTTGGTTCGCGCTGATGTTCGTCACCAGCCTGGCGGTCGCGCTGATCGACACGGTGATTCCGGTGTTCATCGGCAGGCTCGTGTCGCTCATGGAGGCGACGGATCGTCAGGCGGCGCTGGCGGCGCAATGGCCGTTGCTTGCCGGTATGGTGGTGCTGGTGCTCATCGGCCGGCCGCTCGCGATGCTGTTCGACGTCTCGATCCGGCACAACGTGCTGATCCCGGGTGCGACCAGCATGATCCGCTGGCAGAGCCACTGGCACGTGGTGCGCCAGAGCTGGCCGTTCTTCCAGAACGATTTCGCCGGACGAATTGCCAACCGGGTGATGCAGACCGCGAACGCGTTGCGCGAGAGCGTGATGGCGAGCATCCGCGCCGTCTGGTACATCGCGGTCTACGGCGTGGCCGCGCTGGTGCTGATGGCGCTTTCGGATTGGCGGTTGGGCCTGCCGACGCTCCTGTGGTTCGTGGGCTACGCGCTCTTCCTGGGCTACTTCGTGCCGCGGATGCGCGACCTGGCGCGCGTGAGCTCGGAGATGCGCTCGCACGTCATGGCGCGGGTGGTCGACAGCTACACCAACATCCTCACCGTGAAGCTCTTCGCGCGGCTGGCCGACGAAGACGCGTATGTGCGCGAGGTGATCGACGAGCACCAGGGCGCGATGGCGGCGCACATGAAGCTGATTTCGCAGTTCATGTTCGCGCTGTCGGTGATGAACGCGATGCTGCTCACCGGCACCGCCGGGGTCGGCATCTGGCTCTGGGCAAGCGGGACGGTCAGCGCGGGCGTGGTGGCGACTGCGTTGCCGCTTGCCTGGCAGATTTCCAACGTGGCCGGCTGGGTGAGCTGGGAGGTGACCGGCATCTTCGAGAACATCGGCGTGGTGCAGGAGGGGATGCAGACGATCACGGTGCCGCACACCGGGGTCGACCGTCCCGGCGCCCGACCGCTCGAGGTGTCGCGCGGCGAGATCCGCTTCGAGGACGTGACGTTCAACTACGGCAAGCGCGATGGTGCTCCGGTGTTCGATCGCCTGACCTTCACGATCCGTCCCGGCGAACGCGTGGGGCTGGTCGGGCGCTCAGGGGCCGGAAAATCGACGCTCGTCAACCTGCTGTTGCGCTTCTACGAGCTCGAGCAGGGCGGCATCCGCATCGACGGGCAGGACATCGGCAGCGTGACGCAGGAGAGCCTGCGCGCGGCGATCGGCATGGTGACGCAGGATACCTCGCTCCTGCATCGCTCGATCGCCGCCAACATCCGGTACAGCCGGCCCCGCGCGAGCGATGCGGAAGTGGAGGCGGCCGCGCGCAAGGCGCACGCGCACGAATTCGTCGTCGGGCTGGAGGATTGGACGGGGCGCAAGGGCTATGACGCGCACGTTGGCGAGCGCGGCGTCAAGCTCTCGGGTGGACAGCGCCAGCGTGTGGCGATCGCGCGCGTGGTGCTCAAGGATGCGCCGATCCTCGTGCTCGACGAGGCGACCTCGGCGCTCGACAGTGAGGTGGAACTTGCGATCCAGGAACAGTTGCTCGGCCTGATGGAGGGCAAGACGGTGATCGCGATCGCGCACCGGCTCTCGACGATTGCGCGCATGGACCGATTGATCGTGCTCGACGCCGGCCGCATCGTCGAGGAGGGCACGCACGACGAGTTGCTCCGCCGGGGCGGGCATTACGCGAAGCTCTGGCGGCATCAGTCCGGCGGATTCCTGGCGCATGATCTCGTTGCGACCGAGACGGTGGTCGTGCTGCCCGAGGAGCCGCCGCTCGACGAGCTGCGCGCCGAGACTCAGCCCGAGCCCTCGGTCGACAATGCGCCGGCGGTAACGCGCGCTTGAGGCAGCGCGGCGCCTTTTGCGATACCGCGATTGGGGCGCAGGCCGCGTGGGAATGTGCGGCAGGTTCTAGGCCAGCGCAATCTTTCCCGTACGCAGGTCGTAGACTGCGCCCACGATGTCGATCCTCTTGGCGGCGTACTGCTTCTCGACAACTGGCGGCGAATTCTTCAGTTGCGCGACCTGCCGCCGCACGTTCTCGGCTATCGCGTTGTCGAGCAAGGTTCCGGTCTGCGTCTTCTCCGCGCCGATCACCGCCGGCTTGATCGCGGAGACGAGCTCGGGCAGATGGCCCGGCAGGACGGCCTTGGTCTTCAGCACCTTGATCGCTGCGTCGACCGCGCCGCATCCGGAGTGACCGAGCACCATGATGAGAGGCACCCCCAGGAACTGGACTCCGTATTCGAGCGATGCCAGCAGCTCCGGGCTCACGATGTTGCCGGCGACGCGCACGACGAAGATGTCACCGGGCCCCTGGTCGAACGCGAGCTCGGGCGCCACGCGCGAATCTGCGCAGCTCAGAATCGCGGCGATCGGATACTGCGCCTGCACGCGAGCGGCACGACCCGACGAGAAGTCGCGCTCGTTCGGCTTGTTCGCCGCATAGCGTGCGTTGCCATCCATCAGTCGCTGCAACGCGTCCGCAGGCGCGATCGCGTTCGGCGGTGGTGACGCGCCCGGCGCCGGCGAGTCGGCTGCGATCGCGTCACCCACGCTCCACGGTGCGAGCGCCAGAAGCGCACCGATGCTCAGGAAATGGCGGCGCGACACCTGAGGTTCGCGCCGCGCGTTGCCACACAAGTCACACATCCGGTGGTCTCCAATATGGGTGAGTTTTCTCGGTCGTAGGCGGGCGCGTCTCAGCTGCCCTTGAACTCGGCCTTGCGCTTGGCGTGAAAGGCGGTCACGCCTTCGCGAAAATCGTCCGATGTGCGCAGCCGGCTGTAGCAGTGCCCTTCGAGCTCGATGGCGAGCGTCAGGGTAGCATCCTCGGTGTCGTTCAAGAGCTTCTTCGCGGTGCGCTGCGCGAGCGGCGAGAAAGTCACGAGCTCCGCGATGAGCGCATCGGTCGCCTTCTCCAGCTCGGCATCGGGCACGCATTCGGTGATCACGCCCCAGTCGAGCGCCTGCCGGGCCGGGATGCGGCGCGAGCGCATCACGATGTCCTTGGTCCGGGTGATCCCGACCATCTTCTGCAGCCGCGCGGAGCCGCCCGAGCCCGGGATCTGGCCGAGCTTCTGTTCGGGTAGCGCGTACAGCGCAGTCTCGGAGGCGATGCGGAAGTCGCAGGCGAGCGAGATCTCGAAGCCCACGCCGAAGCAGTAGCCGCGGTTCGCGACGATCACCGGCTTCGCGCAGCGCGCAGGCGCGGCGATGTTCCAGGCCAGCCTGGACACGGTTTCCGGGCGCGCTTCGAGAAAGCCCTGGATATCGCCGCCGCTCGAGAAATGCTCGCCCTCGGCGCGCAGCACGATGACGCGCACACCCGGGTGCGCATCGAGCGCTTCGAAGGCGCAGCGCAGCTGGTCGCGCTGCGGCATGCTCACGATGTTGAGCGGCGGGCGTGCGAGAACGACGTCGCCGCGCTGGCGCGACGCGTCGACCTCGATTCGAAAACCGTCGAGGTTGTCGAGCAGCCCGGCTGCGGGGTGACTGATTCCGGTCATTGCGATGCTCCTGGGTCAGGCTCGTACTCGCCGGCGACCAGCATGCGGCGCAGGATCTTGCCGACGGGGGATTTCGGGATTTCCGCGACGAAGACGTACTCGCGCGGACGCTTGAAGTCGGGAAGGCCGGACGCCTTGCAGTGCGCATCGAGTGTCGCCGCGTCGACCGGGGCGCGGCGCTTGACGAAGGCCACCACGCGCTGCCCCCAGCGCTCGTCCTTCAGCCCGGCGACCGCGATGTCGTCCACCGCAGGGTGCAGCGACAGCACCGACTCGATGTCGACCGGGGAGATGTTCTCGCCGCCTGAGATGATCATGTCGTCGACGCGACCGGTGACGAAGAGATCGCCGTCGGTGTCGATGTAGCCGGTGTCGCCGGTGAAGTACCAGCCCGCGCGCAGCGCGCGGGCATCGGCGTCCGGGCGTTTCCAGTAGCCCTCGAACGCCTCGTCGCCCGCGAGGTCCGCGATGATCTGGCCTTCCTCGCCGGCGGTTGCGAAATCCTGCGGGGTTTTCGCGTCGAGAGTGACCACGCGCACGCGTGCGTTGATCCCGGCGCGGCCCGCCGAGCCGGGCTTGGCGGCGGCTTGCTGGTCGATCGTGAAGGTGTAGATTTCCGAGGAACCGTAGTGATTGACGAACAGCTGCGGCCGGAACGCCTTCAGGAGGCGGGCAAGCAGCGCGTCGTGCATCGGTGCGCCCGCATAGCCGAGCCTGGTCACCGAACCGAGCTCGGCGGCCGCAAAATCCGGGTGCGCGAGGAGGTCGTGGTACAGCGTCGGCACCAGGTACAGGTTGGTGACACGCTCGGCGGCGATCAGGCGCAGCGCCACGCCGGCATCGAAGCGCGGCAGGCAAACAAAGCAGCCGTCGATCATCGCCATCGCCAGGAGCGAGCGCACCCCCATGGTGTGATAGAGCGGCATCACACCGAGGGTACGCTCGCCGCTCAGGTAGGCGTTCTGCGCGACGTGCGCAAGGGCGGCGGCGCGCTCGGCGCGGTGGCGCCGCGGCACTCCTTTCGGCTTGCCGGTCGTGCCCGAGGTGTAGAGCATCAGCGACCAGTCCTCGGCGCCCGCGGTGCATTCGGGCCCCCGTTCCGGCGCATCGAGCAGCGTGTCGAATGCGCTTGCTCCCGCAGACCCGTCGCCGACGGAAATACGGGGCAGCTTCGCGCAGGCGGGCGCGCCCGCCACTGCCGCGGCGCTCGGCGCGTCGAACGCGACCGCTTTTGCCCCGGCATCGGTCACGCAGTACTCGACTTCTTCGGGTTTCGCGCGCCAGTTGAGCGGCGTCACGATCACCCCGGCGAACTGGCAGGCCCAGTGCAGCGTCGCCATCTGCCAGCGGTTCTGCATCACTACCAGCAGGTGATCGCCACGCCGCAGACCGAGGCCATGCAGGGCGCCGGCCACCGCGGCGATGCGCGGCAGCCACTCGCCGTAGGTGAGGCGCAGATTGCCGTCGACGATAGCCAGCGCTTCGGGCCGGCGCTCGACGCTTTGCAGGAAGGTACGCCCCAGATCAAGCATGGCTGGAGGCCTCCGTGCGCGCGGCGGCGACCTCGAGAATCGCGCGCACGATTCCGGTGTAGCCGGTGCAGCGGCACAGATGCCCGGACAGCATGTCGCGCACTTGCGCCTCGTCCGGACGCGGCACGCGCTCGAGAAATTCCGCCGCGGACATGAGTATCCCCGGTGTGCAGAACCCGCACTGCAGCGCGTGGTGGCGTCGGAACGCGGCTTGCAGATCGCCGAGCCCGGCGCCGGGCGGCGCAAGGCCCTCGACCGTATCGATGCGCCGCCCATCGGCGCTGACAGCGAGCGCGAGACAGCTACGCTGCGCGACACCGTCGATGCGCACCGTGCACGCGCCGCACACGCCGTGCTCGCAGCCGACGTGCACGCCGGTCGCGCCGAGCTCCTGGCGCAGGCAATCGGAGAGCAGCATGCGCGGCTCACAATGCGCAGTGCGTGCTACACCGTTCAACGTCAGCTCGATGCGGTGGCGCGCCTCGCGGGCGTAGCGTTTCATCGGGACAGCTCCTCGATCAGCGAGCGGCCGAGCGTGCGCACGAGATGCCGGCGGTAGCGCGCGCTCGCGTGATGGTCTTCACGGGCACCGAGGTCCCATGCGAGCTGATTGAGCGCATCGTCGAGCGCCGTGCCGGAAAGTCGGGGCCAGCGCGCCACGACGGCGCGGTCGGCGACACCGCCGACGCCGAGGCGGATCGCGTCTGCGCCCACCACGGCCGCCAGCGCGACGATTGCAAAATCGCCGTGCCGGATCGACATCTCGACGAACCCGTGCCGCTCGCCTGCCGCGGGCGCCGGGAAATACGCCTCCTCGACGAGTTCGTCCGCGGCGCATGCCGTCTGCAGCATGCCAGTGAAGAACTCGCGCGCGGCGACGTGGCGGCGGCCGCGCGCCGAGCGCAGCACGACCTCACCGTCCAAAGTCGCCAGGCACAACGGCAGCTCGGCGCTCGGGTCGGCGTGCGCGAGCGAGCCGCACACGGTGCCGCGGTTGCGCGTCTGGTAGTGGCCGAGGTGCGGCAGCGCCTGCGCGACGAGCGGCACGGTCTGCGCGAGGCCCGGATGGCGCTGCAGCGCGGCCTGGGTCACCGCCGCGCCGACGCGCAAGCCGGCGCCGTTCGTGATGGGGTTTACTGACCTCCGTGCAAATGGTTGACGACCATTTGGTTGACGACCATTTTCACCTGGAATCTCCCCTCTCCTGCGAAGTGGGAGAGGGGCCGGGGGTGAGGGCAGAGCGTCGTCAATCACATTCACGACGCTCGTTAGATCGGTCGCGCGGTGGATGTCGACGAGCGCGCGCGGCTGGGCGAGGCGCATGTTGAGCACTGCCATCAGCGATTGGCCACCCGCGAGGATGCGCGCGTCCCCCCCGTACTCGGCGAGCAGCGCCACCGCTTCGTCGGCGGAATTGGCGCGGATGTAGTCGAGCGCAGCGGGTTTCATGGTCCGATCCCGATCTGACGCAGCAGCCGTTGCCACCACGACGTCGGCGCGACGGCGGGCATCACCGGGTCCGAACGGCGTATCGCGCTGTCTCCGCCCCTGTGGACCGAAGTGGGCGCAGAGGGCGCGCGCCCAGGCGGTGGATCGGGCATGCCGAGCAGGGTGAGGATGCGCGCCGGCGTCATCGGCAGCGCGATCGCATCGGCGGGCACCGACGGACCGAGCGCGTCGGCAATGGCGTTCGCGATGCACACCGGCGTGCTCATGTTGTTGCCTTCGCCCAATCCCTTGGCGCCGAGCGGCGTGAACGGCGAGGGCGTCTCCAGGTGCACGATCACCGGATCGGGGACCTCCATCGCCGTCGGCACGAGGTAGTCGGCAAAGGTGCCGGACAGAAACGCGCCGTCTGGCGAGTAGGCGAATTCCTCCATCAGCGCGGCGCCGAGTGCCTGCGCAAAGCCGCCGCGGATCTGGCCGTCGGCGAGGGCCGGATTGAGCAGCCGGCCCGCGTCGTGCGCCGTGACATAGCGATCGATGCGCACCCGGCCGGTCGCGCGGTCGATCTCGAGCCCGCAGAGGTCGAACACGAAGCCGTAGGCGGCACTGGTGTTCACGCGGTCCTGCGCATCGGGTGCCGCGAGCTGCCCGGGCGTCCAGAACACGGTCTCGCGCAGGCCGTGTTCGACACCTTCGGGCACCAGCGCCGGCGCCCAGTGCGCGGCGCTTGCGATGCGGGCGAAGCGCTGCGCTCGCTCGGGCGCGTCGCGCGGCCCGATCTTGCCGTCGCCAAAGACGATTTCGTCTGCGCCACAGTTGAACTGCGCCGCGGCGATCCGCGCGAGTTTTTCGCGCAGGCGCAGCGCCGCGAGGTGCGCGGTGCCCGCCACGGCGCCGGCGAAGCGGCTCGAATAATTGCCCGAGGCGACCGACCACGCGTCCCGCAGCGTATCGAGCTCGACATTGACCGCGATCTCACCGGGCGCGAGGCCGAATACATCGGCCACCACCTGCGCGAGCACCGTCGCATGCCCCTGGCCTTGCGGCACCGAGGCGACGCCGACGCCGACGCCCCCGAGGAGATCGATCGCCACCGTCGCGCTCGTCAGAGCGCCGTTCTTCGGACCGGCCTTCTCGCGCGCCTCGGCGGTCATGACTGTGGTGATGTAGCCCATGTTCGAGATCGAGGGCTCGACGATCGCGGCCGATCCGATCCCGTACAGGCGCCCCTCGGCACGCGCCCGCGTGCGGCGCGCGACGAGCGCCTCGAGGTCAGCCGCGCGCACTGCCGCATCGAGCGCTGCGTGGTAGTCGCCGGAATCGATCAGCGCGCCGGCTGCAGCCCGGTACGGGAACGCGCCCGCGGGAATGAAGTTGCGTCGCATGACGGTGAGTGGATCGAGGCCCAGCTCGCGCGAAATTCTCTGCACCAGGCGCTCGAGCGCGAAATACACCTGCGGCCCGCCGAAGCCGCGCACCAGGCCCGCGGGCGTCTTGTTGGTGACGACGACGCGATTGCGCACGCGCAGATGCTGCACGTCGTAGGCGCCGGTCAGGCAGCCGTGCATGCGGTAGAAGGTCGCCGGCTCGGGCGCGCGCAGATAGGCGCCCACGTCGTCGAGCTGGTCGTAATCGAGCGCGAGAATCCGGCCGTCGGCCGCAACCGCCGCTTCGATCGTCGTCAGCCGCCCGGTCGCCGAGGTTGCCGCGATCAGGTGCTCGAGCCGATCCTCGACCCACTTCACCGGTGCGCCGGCCTTGCGCGAGGCGAGGCACAGCGCGACCACGTACGGGAAGATCGCCTGCTTGACGCCGAAGCTGCCGCCCGAGTCGCGCGGCGTACGCAGCCGCAGCCGCCCGGCCGGGACTTTCAGCGCAAGCGCCATCACCGCGTGCAGCGAGAATGGTCCCATGAAGTTCGCCAGCACGTCGTAGCCCGCGCCGCCGGCGAGATGCTCGGCGAGCGCGACATAGCCCTCGATCGGCGTGCAGGAGTTGCGCGGGTACCGCACCGTCAGGCGCACGCGGCGTGCGGCGCTCGCGAACGCAGCGTCGGGGTCGCCGTAGCGGAAACTGCGGTCGCTCACCACATTGCTGCCGACCGCTTCGTGCAGCAATGGCGCGTCCGGCGCAATCGTGCGTTCAATGTCGATCGTCGGCGGCAGCGCCTCGTAGTCGACCTGCACGTGCTCGGCGGCGTCTTCGGCGAGGTAGCGGTCCTCGGCCACCACCACGGCCACCGGCTCGCCGACATAGCGCACCGTGTCCACGGCGATGCACCAGTGCTCCATCGGTGCCTTGACGCCGACGACGAACGGCGCCGCCCAGCGCCTCACGTCCTCGCCGGTGAGGACGGCGCGCACGCCGGGGCAGGCAAGCGCGGCAGACGCGTCGAGTGCGCGCAGGCGCGCATGCGCGTGCGGTGAACGCACGAACGCGGCGTGCAGCGTGCCGGGCGGTTCGCCGAGGTCATCGGCGAAGCGGCCCGTGCCGGTGAGCAGCGCGGCGTCCTCGAAGCGCTCGAGCGACGTCCCGGTCCATTGACTCGAGGCGGCCTCTGCGACTGAATCGGTGAGTCTATTCACTCAGGAAGAAGTTCGGACGACGAGTGATGGCAAGTCTAGCGTAACCCGGTGTGCAGGCCCGCAACCCCGCTCAGCTTCCGGCTGCGTCGCCGCGATCGGCGAGCAAGGCGTCGCGCAGCTTGTAGCGCATCGTCTTGCCCGATCCGGTGCGCGGAATCGCGGCGACGAAATGCACCGCCGTCGGCACCTTGTAGGCGGAGAGCTGCGACTTGCAATGCGCAATCAACGCCTCGGGGCTGACGCGCATGCCGGGTCGCGGCACGACAAACGCCACCGGGACCTCGCCGAGCTTGGCGTGCGGAAGTCCGGTCACTGCGCAATCCAGCACGCCGTCGAACGCGCTCACCGCCATTTCGACCTCCGCCGGCGCGATGTTCTGCCCGCCGCGGATGATGAGCTCCCTCAGCCGCCCGGTGATGGTGAGATAGCCGTTCCGGTCGCTGCGTGCAAGGTCGCCCGTGCGATACCAGCCGCCCTTCAGGGCGCTCGCCGTCGCCTCGGGCTGGTTGTAGTAGCCGCTCATCAGGTTCGGGCCGCGCACGATCAGCTCGCCCTCTGCGTCGAGACCGACGTCCTGGTCGCTCACGGGATCGACGATGCGCACCGCGAGCCCCGGCACCGGAATGCCGCAGGAGCCGAGCACACGGCCGCCCGATGGCCAGTTCATCGTGACCATCGTTGCGGTCTCGGTGATGCCGTAGCCG
>JAABRB010000035.1 GCA_011391185.1 Betaproteobacteria bacterium | reverse complement strand
TCAAGAAGCGGGACGCCGAACCGTGTTTCGAAGCCCTCGTTCAGCACCGCAGGCATGATCGCGCCCGCGCTGATGCAGAGCCGCAGCCCCGGCAGCTTCGCGGTGCCGGCGGATTTCCCGGCCTCGAGCAGGTAATGGAACATCGTCGGCACGCCCGGCATGACCGTGAAGCGTCCGGAGGCGAGCTGCGTCAATGCCTCCTGGGTCGAGAACCGCTCCATGATGTGCTCGGATGCACCGACGGCGAGAATGCTGAGCACCGACAGGTTGAGGGCATAGGAGTGGAAGAGCGGCAGGGGGGAGAGCACGTGGTCGTCGGCACCGAGGCCGGTGATCGGCGCCCAGCACGCCGCGGTGACCCACAGCATGCTGCGCACCGAAAGCACCACACCCTTGGCGCGCCCGGTGGTGCCCGAGGTGTAGATGATGAACGCCGGCTCGTCCAGCATCTCCGGATCGCGCGGCGCGCGCGCGGGGGCGCGTGCGACGAGGTCGGTGAAGCGCTTGCCCGCGGCGCGGTCCGCGCCCCGCTCGACGAGAATCACATCACGCACGCCGGGGAGCTCTGCGAGTACCGGCTGCAGTTTCGGCATCTGCTCGTCCGTGGTGACGAGCACTCGGCAGGCGGCATCGCCAAGGCGATAGGCGATCTCGGGCGGCGCCGCCTCGTAGGCGATCGGCACGCTGATCGCGCCGGCGCGTGCGATCGCGAAGCAGCTCTGGATCCATGCGATGGAGTTGGGCAGCAGGATCGCGACGCGCTCGCCCGGCTCGATGCCGAGCGCCTGCAGGTGGCCGGCAAGGTTGGCGGTCGAGGTCGCGAGCGCGCCGTAGGTGATGCTCGAGTGGACGTCGGTGTAGGCGACTTTCTCCGGCCGGTTCGCCGCCTGGCGACGCAGCAGCTCCGGGATCGGGGCGATCAGGTCGGTATGGATCATGCCGTCCTCCCGGCTACACCATGCTGAAGCCGCCGTTGACGCTCATCACTTGCCCGGTGATCCAGCGTGCGCCGTCCGAGGCGAGGAAGGCGACCATCGGTGCAACGTCTTCCGGGCGGCCGATGCGTCCGAGCGGGTACTGGCGATTGATCTTGTCGGCGTTCGCCGCCAGCCAATCGGGCGGATTGTGCTCCGTCACCACCAGCCCGAGCGCCAGCGCATTCACGGTGATGCCCTCGCGGCCGAATTCCTTTGCGAGCGACTTGGTGAGCGCAATTGCACCCGAGCGCGCAGCCGCCGTGACTGCGAGCCCCGATTCGCCCACGCGCGCCGAATCGCCTGCGAGGTTGATGATGCGGCCCGCTTTCTGCTTCACCATGTGCGGCAATACCGCGTGGCAGGTGTGGATCACGCCAAACAGGCCGACGCCGACCTGGCGGCTCCAATCCTCGGGGCCCGTGGTGAGAAATCGCTTGCGCAGGACGAGTCCCGCGTTGTTCACCAGGATGTCGATGCGGCCCCAGTCGGTGGCGACCGCCTCGACCATCCTCCGCACCGATTCATGGCTCGACACATCGGCCGGGTAGACGCGCGCCTCACCGCCGGCTTTCTTGATCTCGCTCACCACTACCTCCGCGCCTTCGCGCGACTTGTGGCAGTTCACCGCGACGATCGCGCCTTCGGCTGCGAGCGTCAGTGCCACCTCGCGCCCGACGTCGCGCGCGGCGCCCGTGACGATCGCGACTTTGCCCTTCAATCCATAATTCATCTCTGCGTCTCCTCTCCGGCCGCGCGCGCGGCCTCGATCAGTCGGTACAGCCGCTCGGGCGTGGCCGGCAGCTCGTGGATCTCGATGCCGAGTGGTGCAAGTGCATCGGAAATCGCATTCGCAATTGCCGCCGGCGCACCGATCGTGCCGCCTTCGCCCATGCCGCGATAGCCGCCGAGCGTCGCGGGCGCGACCGATTCGACGTGGATCGTCTCGATCGGCGGAATTTCCGGCGCGCCGGGCACGAGGTAGTCGACCAGGCTCGCGGTGAGCAGTTGGCCCTCGCCGTCGTAGACGATCTCCTCGAACAGTGCGGCGCCGATGCCCTGCGCGACCCCGCCTTGCACCTGCCCATCGACGATCATGGGATTGATCACTCGGCCGCAATCCTCGGCCACGACATAGCGCTGGACCTTGACCGCGCAGGTCTCAAGGTCGATCTCGACCTGTGCGAGGTGCGTCGAGCTGGTCGTGGTGCCGAAGAACGGATCGTAGGTCGCGGTCTCGCCGAGGTCTTCGCGCACCTCCTTCGGCAGTCGGCCCATCTCGGAGTACACCGCCTTCGCGATGTCCCGGAACGTGAGGCTCCGATCGGTACCGGCGACGCGTGCGACGCCGTCCGAGACCTCGATGTCGGCCGGCGCAGCTTCGAGCATATGGCCCGCGACACGCACGAGCTTTTCGCGCAGGGCGTGCGAGGCGAGCGTCGCCGCGCCGCCGGCGAGCACGGTGCTGCGGCTCGCGTAGGTGCCGGTGCCGTGCGCCACTGCTGCGCTGTCGCCCTGAATGATCCGGATGTCCTCCAGCCGCGCGCCCAGCTCGTCCGCGATGACTTGTGCGAGCGTGGTCTCGAGCCCCTGGCCGTGCGAGGCGACGCCGAACCCGGCGGTGACCGCGCCGGTCGAGTCGATTCGCAGCGTGGCGGTCTCGGTCCCGGTGTTGATCGGCATGCCGGGCGATGCGGAGATGCGCGAGCCGATGCCGGTGAGCTCGGCGTAGGACGCGAGCCCGATGCCCACCCAGCGGCCGGCGGCGCGCGCGCGCGCCTGCGCCGCGCGCAGCGCATCGTAGTCGGCGGCATCGCAGGCGCGCTCGAGGCACTCGATGAAGCCCGAGCGATCCCAGACGATCCCGGGGGCCGTCTTGTACGGAAATTCCTCGGGCTTCACCAGGTTCGCGAGCCGCAGCCGCCGCGGATCGATCGCCAGCTTGCGCGCCGCCATGTCGACGAGGCGCTCCATGACGAAGGTCGAGATCGGCCGGCCGACGCCGCGATAAGGGCCGGTGGGCGCCTTGCACGTCGCGACCGCGCGCACGCGGCCGCGGTACACCGGCACGCGGTAGGGCCCGGGCATGAAGCTGATCACCTGCACCGGTTCGAGGCCGGCGGTCCACGGATAGATCGAGTAGGCCCCGGTGTCGCCGATGACTTCAGCTTGGAGCACGCTGATGCGGCCCTCGGCGTCGAGGCCCAGCTCCGCATCCACGATCTCGTCGAATCCCTGGCTGGTGGAAGCGAGGTCCTCCAGACGGTCGCTCGTCCACTTCATCGGCCGGCCGAGTTGGCGCGCGAGCAGGCAGACGCAGATTTCTTCCGGGTACAACGAAGCCTTGCCGCCGAACCCGCCGCCGACGTCCGGCGCGACGACGCGGACGCGATTTCCCGGCAGGTCGAGCAACTCGACCAGCGCGTCGCGAATGATCCCCGGAACCTGCGTCGAGGAGTGCAACGTGAGCGACCGTTGCCCGGCGTCGTACTCCGCGAGGTAGCTGCGGTTCTCCATGGCGACCGGACTCTTGCGGCGGAAACGGAATCGCCCGTGCACGCGCACCGCGGCCGCGGCGAGCGCCGCCTCGACATCGCCGCGCCTGAACTCGCGCTCGACGACGACGTTGGTGCCCGCTTCGACGTGGAGCAGCGGTGC
>JAABRB010000346.1 GCA_011391185.1 Betaproteobacteria bacterium | reverse complement strand
GTGTGGCAGCAGCATGCGCCCGTATGGTGGACGCTACCCCTCGCGCTCATCGGTATCGCGTGGATACTTCTGCCGCGCGGTGCGCCCGCACGCTACGCGGGGGCGCTGCTGCTCCTCCCGCTTTTCGTTGTGACGCCCGCGTTGCTCGCACCGGGGGCGGCGCAAATCACGTTTCTCGACGTCGGGCAGGGGCTCGCGACGGTGGTGCGCACGACGCACCATGCGCTGCTCTACGATTCCGGACCGGCGTACGGCCCGCAGGCGGACGCCGGCGGGCGCGTCGTCGTGCCCTACCTGCGGGGCGAGGGGATCGCCGCGCTGGATGCGATCGTCGTCACCCACGACGACACCGACCACTCGGGAGGCGCCGTAAGCGTCGTGCAGGCGATCCCGGCCCGGCGCCTCCTGTCGTCGGTCAGCAACGCACACCCGGTTCGCGATCTCGTGCCGGTTCGATTGCCGTGCTACGCCGGCCAGCGCTGGACGTGGGACGGCGTGGAGTTCGCGGTCCTGTATCCGCCCGCGGATCGGCATGGCGACCTGCGGGCGAAGCCGAACGCGCGGAGTTGTGTACTCCGCGTGCAGACGGCGCACGGCGCCGTCCTGCTGACGGGCGACATCGAAGCACGCGACGAAGCGGCGCTTCTGACGAGCGGCCAGCCGCTCGGGGCACGCGTCGCATTGGTGCCGCACCACGGGAGTCGCACGTCGTCCACGCCGCCGTTCGTCACCGCAATCGGCGCCGAGCATGCGGTGTTCACGGTGGGCTACGGTAACCGCTTCGGTCATCCGAGAGCGGACGTCTTCGCGCGCTACGCCAGTGCCCGGCGCTGGCGCACCGACCTCGACGGAGCCGTCTCCCTGCAGTTCGGTCCGCAGGGACTGGAAATTTCAGCCGAGCGCGAGCGCGAGCGCCGGTACTGGCGCGAGGTATCGCTGGCGCGCTAGGGGCGCCCGGCAACGCCCGCAAACCCTTCGGACGAAGCGCGGGGGCCGCCCGCGAAAGCCTCGTATAATCCGCAGTCGGTCACGCGCACTTCAACGATGAAACGAATCCGCGACTACACCGTCACGGAACTGGCGGCGGTGGTGCTGCCCGTCGTACTGGCGGTCGCGGTGGCGTTCTGGATCACCTTCAAGTTCGTCGAGCCTGCTCCGCCGCGCGTCGTCGTCATGTCGACGGGTGGCGAGGGCGGCGCTTATCACGCGTACGGGTTGCGCTACCAGGCGATACTCGCCCGGGATGGCGTTCGGCTCGAGCTCCGCCCCTCGTCGGGTGCGGTGGAGAACGTGGCGCGGCTGCGCAATGCGGACACTGACGTCTCGATCGGGTTCGTGCAGGGCGGCGTCGCCAGGGCGCTTGATCCGCCGGTGTTGGAGACGCTCGGCAGCGTGTATTACGAGCCGCTCTGGGTGTTCTACCGCGGCTCCGCGCAGTTCGATCGGATCAACGCGCTCAAGGGGAAGCGGATTGCGCTCGGCCCGGAAGGCAGCGGAACGCGCAATCTCGCGCTTGCCGTTCTCGACGCGAGCGGGCTCGGCGGATCGAACGTCACGCTGCTCGATCTGGGCGGGCCCGCCGCCGCCGATGCGCTGATCGCAGGTGCCGCGGACGCGGTGTTCATCGTCGCGGGACCGGAGGCCCCCATCGTGCGCCGGATCATCCAGGCCGATGGCGTCAAGCTGATGAGCTTTTCGCGCGCCAGTGCTTACGTGGCACGCCTACCCTATCTCAACCGGCTCGTGCTGCCGCGGGGATCGCTGGACCTCGTGCGCGATTTGCCCGGCGAGGACGTCGCGCTGGTCGCGCCGACTGCGAATCTCGTCGCGAAGGAACGTCTTCACCCGGCGATCGCCTATCTGTTCCTGCAAGCCGCGCGCGAGGTCCATGGCGGCCCGGGCCCGTTTCATCGGATCGGGGAATTTCCGTCGCCCGGCAGCGTCGACTTTCCGCTGTCGAGCGCGGCCGAGCGGTTCTACCGGTCCGGGCCGCCGTTCCTCCAGCGTTATCTCCCGTTCTGGGCGGCCACGCTGGTCGATCGTCTGTTCGTGCTGCTCCTGCCGCTCTTCGCGGTGGCGGTGCCGCTGTTTCGGGTGGTGCCGGGGCTCTACGCGTGGCGGGTGCGACGCAAAGTCTACCGCTGGTATGGGGAGCTGAAGTTTCTCGAGGAGGAGGTGCAGAACCGGCCGAAAGGTGACGCCGCGACCCGGGAGCTCGCGCGGCTCGCGGAGATCGAGGCCGAGGTCAGCGATCTTCGCGTGCCGCTCGGTTTTGCTCACGAGGCCTATACGCTCCGCGTGCACATCAAGCTCGTGCGGGATCTGCTCGACCACAGTGCGCAGCCCGAGCCAGTCGGGCGCTAGCCAGTCATGACAGAGCGAATCTCCGCGCGCATCACCGTCACCGGGGACGAGTCATTTCTGGCCGCGTATCGGGAGCGCGTGAACGAGCTGCTCGACGCGGATTACCCCGGCACTTACCGCGAGTTGCACACGGCCGATCGCCTCGAGTACGAAGTGCGGGGCCGGGTCGGACTGCCGTTTCCACCTTTCGTCACGGTGTCCGAGGAGTATCCCGAGTTGGAAATCGCGGTGCGCTGGGAGAATCCGGCGCTCGGTGAGCGCGGTGCAGCGGACATCCGGGCCGGTCAGCTCAGGGAGCAGGCCACGAGCGAGACATCGATCCAGGGCGATTTCGAATTCGACATCCGTGCCGGCGGGGACGGCACCATCGTGCTCGCGGTCGCATGCCGCGAGCGCAGCGACGGCGAGTGGATCGGCTACGCGCTGACGGCGTCACAGCACGGTTTTTTTCGCATCCGCTCGGAGGTCGGCGCCGTGGTGCTTGCGGCGAGCGACGGCGTCGCGGCGGAGTGGGCGGAGCAGTGGCGGGTCGCGGCGGGTGACGTCGGGTACCAGGAGTTCGATCCGCGCGAGCCGATCGACGCTCGGCTGCTCGGCGAGCTCGACCGTCTCGCCGCGGACTTTGCGGCCGGCTGGCTCTGGTTTTCGGCGGCGGGACCCGACGAGACGGCCATCGAGCGCCACCGCTACGAACTGTACGGTCTCAAGGTGAACGACGCGAACGTGCGGGCCGAGCGATTGCGCAAGATGATGCAGCCTGACCTCGGTGGCTACGCGTTCAGCGCGGTCAAAGACGCGGGCGCGCGAGTCGTGGCGCTCGTCGCGCGACACTGGCTGGGCGAAGATCGGGAATGAGCGGCCGTCCGCCCTTCCAGCGCCACACCGTACAGTGTGCGACCCCCGGCGGGCTGCACCGACTCTCGTACTTGGAATGGGGCGGGTCCCGCGCCGCCCGCGGCGTGTTGGTGTGCGTGCATGGCCTGACACGCTGCGCGCGCGACTTCGATTCGCTCGCGCAAGCGTTGGCGGACCAGTACCGGGTCGTTTGCCCGGACATGCCGGGTCGCGGCGGCTCGGACTGGCTGAAGAATCCCCTGGAGTACGCGCTACCCACCTACCTGAATGACCTTGTGACGCTCATTGCCCGCCTCGACGTCGAGCAGGTGGACTGGGTCGGCACGTCCATGGGTGGGCTGATCGGCATGGCGCTTGCCGCGCAGCCGGGTACGCCGATCCGCCGAATGGTACTGAACGAGGCGGGGCCGCAGGTCAGGGCGGAGGCGCTCGATCGAATCGGCCGCTATCTCGGTCAGGCGCCGACCTTCGCATCGTTCGGCGCTGCAGAGCGCTACGTGCGCGATGTAAGCGCGCCATTCGGACCGCACAGCGACGCGGAATGGCGTTTCCTGGCCAAGCACGTGATGCGGCAGCAGGCCGACGGCTCGTATGTCGTCCACTACGACCCCCAGCTTGCCGTGCCGTTCAACGCGAACCTGCCCCACCGAGACATCGATCTCTGGGGCCTGTGGGACGACATCGCCTGCCCGACGCTGGTGATCCGGGGCGAGCTGTCCGATCTTCTCGACCGGGGGACCGTTGCGGAAATGCGGGCCCGCGGACCACGCGCCGACGCCGTGGAAGTGGCGGGTGTCGGCCACGCGCCGACCCTGATGAAACCCGACCAGATTGCGATCGTGCGCGATTTTCTGGTCCAGGATTGAGTTTGCGACAAGGCGATGATCAACGACGCTGTACAAGCGGCAGGCAACCCGAATGCAGAGATCACGCTG
>JAABRB010000345.1 GCA_011391185.1 Betaproteobacteria bacterium | reverse complement strand
ATCGATCGACGTCCCAACCACCCCCCGCCCTGCGGGCGGACCCCTCCTTGGAAAGGAGGGGAGGGTTTTGTCTCTTCCCCGCCTCTCCGAGGAGGGGTGGCGCCGAAGGCGACGGGGTGGTGCGTGCATCGATCGACGTCCCAACCACCCCCCGCCCTGCGGGCGGACCCCTCCTTGGAAAGAAGGGGAAAAATTCATGCCGTCTAGCGCGTCGCGCCGGCGCGCATCAGCGCGCCACGCACCGCATCGATCACGCGCGCGGCAGGCATTTCGTCGAGGCAGTCGCTGCGGCTTTCCAGGTGGCGCTCGCAGCCTTCGAGCAGGCAGGGCACGCAGTGCTTCTTGCCCTGGATCAGCGTGACGTTGTTGACGGTGCGGCTGCCGTGCATCGCGAACGGGCTCACCGCATCCGAGTAGCCGATCGGCCACGGTCCCCAACGCACCGGATTGGACGGACCGAACAGCGCGATCGTCGGTGTTCCCGCCGCCGCCGCAAGATGCGTCGTCGCGGTATCCGGCCCGACGTACACCGCCGCACTCGAGACGAGGCAGGCAAATCGTGCGAACGGGAGCCGGCCCGCGAGATTCACCGTGTCAGGCGGGAAATCCCGCATGAGCTGGTCGAGATACGCGACCTCGTCGGACGCACCGCCGCCGCTCAGGACGATACGCAGCCCCTCGCCGGCCAGCCAGTTCGCGAGCGCCTGCCAGCCGTGCGGGGTCCATGCCTTGTAGCGGAACTTCGCGAAAGGATGCAGCACAGCATAACGCGTCGCCCGCGCATCGAAGGGCAGCGCCGCGGCCAGGTCGCGCACTTCGGCTTCGCTCCAGTGCGCCACGACTTCCGGGCACGGCTCGATGCCGATCAGCCCCGCCAGCGAAAGATTGCTGAGCACCGAGTGCGTTTCGAGATCGTCGAAGGGGCTCCAGGCGTCAAGCAATGCACGCTTCCACGCATGCTTTGCACCGGGCAGCGTGAGGCCGGCGCTGCGCCGCCCCGCCAACCACGCATAGAGCGTCGGTCGGTCGCCGGGCTGAGTCGATAGCGCAAGGTTGTAGCGCCGCCGGATCTGCCGCAGGAACGCGAAGTGCGCGCGCGGTCCCGGCCGCTCGGGAACCGTCAGCACTCGGCGCAAGTCCGGGTTGTGCGCGAGCACGCTCTCCGTCCCCGCGAACACGAGGCAGTCGACTGCCGCGCCGGGCCACGCGCGCTTGATCGAGCGAATGAGCGGCGTCGCGAGCAGCACGTCGCCGATCCGTCGCGTGACGACGACCAGGACGGCGCCCGGCGGTTGCGCAAGGTGCAGGGTTGCCATCGAGGGGTCCGTCACCCCGGCGCGAGGTACTGCTCGATGCCCGCCACCGACCGCACCCGATTGGAGCGCAGGACATCGTCGAGCCGCTCCTGGTTCTCCGGCAGCTTCGTGCGGTCGTTCTCGCGGTGCCAGAGATGAAACACCGGCGCGGCGAAGCGCGCGCTCTTGTGCCGCACCCCGGCGTGCAGCAGCCGGATCACGAGATCCGAGTCTTCCAGGCCCCAGCCCGAATACCGCTCGTCCAGTCCGTTCACGTGCAGAAGGTCGGCGCGCGTCGCCGACAGGTTGCATGTTTTCGCGCCTTCCCAGCGCGCCGCGCCCCGCTTGCGGAACGCGCCGTCGGGCAGGCGCACGAGCGGCAGCCAGCGGTTGATGTCCCGCCGCAACCACGCGATGAGCCAGCGTCCGAGACTCCAGCGGTGAATCGGCAGCCCGCGCGCCAGCACTTCGCGCGTGAAGCCTTCCGCCAGGAGAACGCGGTTCGCCGAGAGGAACCACCCCGCCTCCGCGAGGCGCCGATGCTGGGAGACGAAGTCGGGCGCCGGAACGCAATCCCCGTCGGTAAAGATGACGTAATCCGCGTCGGTCGCCGCGACTGCCTTGTTCCGTACGGCTGCAGCGCGAAAACCCTGATCTTCCTGCCAGACGTGGCGAACCGGAAAATCGGCGCGTTCGACAATTTCCCCGACGACCGCGCGCGTCTCCGCGCCGGATCCGTCGTCGGCAACGATCACTTCGAACTCCGGGTCAGTCTGGCCAAGGTAGCCTTCCAGCACCGCGGCGAGCGCATCGGGCCGGTTGTAGGTCGTGACGATGACCGCGATGCGCAACACTGTCGCCTACGACTTGCGGCGCAGGGGAGCCTGCGCCGGGGGCGACCAGTCGCGCGCGCGCTCGACGCCTTTCGCGTAACGGTAAAAGGTGCCCTCGAAGTTCCCCAGCGCGATGACGAAGCCCGCCCAGCCGTCGAGAAACCCGCGCTTGAAGAAGTAGTGCTTCACGAACGCCCAGGCGCCGTGAACGAGGGCGTCCCCCATCGACAGGCGCCGCCCCGCCAGCTTCTCCGCTCCCAATGACGAGTAGCGGTTCATCTTGCGAATCACCTCGTCGAGGCTGCCGAACGGAAACTGCCAGATCGCGCACTGCAGCCGGCCGAGCGGCCGCCCCGTCAGCAGCTCGAAGCCCTCGTGCACCGGCTCGGGCGTGTACCGCATCGCGCCCCTGCGAAAGAGCTGCGGCTGCCGGTAGTTGGGGTACCACCCCGAGCCCTTGATCCAGCGCCCCATGAAGAAGTTGCGGCGCGGAACGAGATACGCGTCGTGCGCCGGCTCGCCGGCAAGGAGATCCAGGATCTCGTCGCGCACCTCCGGCGTGCAGCGCTCGTCGGAATCGAGACTGAAAATCCAGTCGTGCGTGCACGTCTCGATCGCCCGGTTGCGCAGCGCGCCGAACCCTTCGAAAGGTATCTGCACCACGCGCGCGCCGAGCGTCGTGGCGATCTCCGCCGTGCGATCGGTGCTTGCCGAATCGGCGACGATCACTTCGTCGGCCCACAGCACGCTCGACACGGCAGCCTCGATCTTCGCCGCCTCGTTGTACGCGATGATGTACGCGGTGATCTTGTTCATGCGACGTCGATGGGTCGGAATCGGCGAATTGTACTTCCTGGACCGCGCGATGCCCGGTACGGGCGATTCAGCTCATGCCGCGCGTCGCTGCGGGCCCGCAAGCCCGATCCCGCAGGCCCAGGCGAAAAACAGCGCCTCCACGTGATCGATCAGGGTCGAATTCACCAGCGAGGCGACGATCATTGCCGCAAGCAGTGCACGCAGGATGAGCCGATTCTGTGATTCCGCCTGCCGCCGGGCATCCCGCCACACGGCGCAGAAGAGCCCGAGCAGGAGCGCGAGCCCCGCGACACCCTGCTCCGCCGTGGTGAGCAGGTACTGGCTGTGGGGATTCTGCGTGACGATCTGGTCCGACCCCGCAATCTGCCTGCGATATGCCTCCCCGAACCCGCCCGTTCCGACGCCGATCACCGGATGCGCCTCGATGATGCGATACGTGTTCGCATAGAAACTCAGCCGGTCGAAGACGCCACCGGCTGCACGCTTCTCACCGGTCTGCCAAGCGGCCCACTCCGTGCCGACCTGATCGACACGCGATCGGAACGTGCTCGAGCCCGAGTAGGCGCCGGCGATCAGCAGCGCGCCGCCCACCGCCGCCGCCGCCACCCCGCGCCACCCATACCAGTGCCCGAGCGCCACGAGCGCGAGCACCAGGAGCACCAGATAGCCGGTGCGCCCCTGCACCATCAAGCCGACATTGATCACGGCCGCCAGGCTCGCGAGCGCCCAGCCCGCCCGCGCAGCGCGACGGGTAGCGGCGAAGGCGTAGGCCGCGTAGAGAAACGCGGCAAACGCCATCAGGTAGTTGTGCGAAATATGCAGCTTGAACACGTACGGGTTCGACGCCGGGCCTTTGATGAGCGGGCCCGGCCCGGGCGGGACGATTCCCGCGGCAACGCCGTACGACAGCGCGAGCACGACGAGCATCGCCACGGCAAACGCCATGATGGCGAGGTCGCGCTCGCGCTTCGTCCACGCGAGCGAGAGGATGACCGGTATGGCGAGCAGAAAGAGGTGCTTGACGAACGCGCGCAGCGCATCGTTGGCAGGTGCGACGGTGTAGACGAGTCCGATCGCGGCGAGCACGGCGATCGCGATCACGAACCGGCTCGTCCAGGCCGCCCGGATGGCCGGCCATTTCGCAATGAAACCGGCCGACGCGAGCCAGCCGAGCACGATCAGCCCGAGGAGAACGTTGTCGAGCGCGGTGGAGA
>JAABRB010000344.1 GCA_011391185.1 Betaproteobacteria bacterium | reverse complement strand
TAGGTGCTGCGCAGCCGGTCTGCGGCATCCGCCACCGCGCGATTGAAGAAGAGCGAGTAGTTCACGCCGATGCCCAGCACGAGAAGCAGCGAGACGATGTGCAGGAGGGACAGGCGCACGCCCGCGAGCGCGAAGATCGCGGCGGTCGCGGCGATCGCGGCGAGCACCGGGATCATCACGTCCGTCACGCGCCGCCAGCTCCGCAGGCCGAGCGCGAGCACCGCTGCGATGGCAACGACCCCAAGCATCGCGAGCGCAAGCGCCTGCTCCCGGTAAGTGCGCACCATGACGTCGGATTCCACCTTGAGGTCGAGCGCGAGGACTGCGGGATCCGCGAGGGCCGCCATCGCGGCCGCCGGCGCCGCCAGGTCGGTCACGCCCGAAAGCGGCGCGAGCCCGATCCAGCCGCCCTCCTGCGCGACCAGGAGCGAGCGAACCGCGAGCCCCCATGCCGTACCCGCGAGATCGGCCGGCGTGACGGGCGGCGCGGCGCGCGCGCGTGCGACGTCCGCGAGAAACGGTTTGAACAAGTCGTCGCGGAACGGCAGCCCCTGCGCGGCGCGGGCGAGCCGGCGCGCAAGCTCTTCCGGTTCAGGCAGCGCATCCTGGCGGGCGCGCTGGGTGGCGACGCTCGGCAGGTAACCGGCCGGCGTGTCATACGCCCGGATCGCGCCGGAATCGACGAGGCGGCGAAGCGCGGGCTCCAGCCGCTCGAAGCGCTGCAGCACCTCCTCGACGGTTTTTCCGCGCACCGCGATGAACTGGCGCACGTCGGGCGCGCCGAGCGCGTCGCGCAGTTCCTGGTCGCGGGTCTTTGCCGACTCCGGAACGGGGCTCAGTTTTGCGAGATCGTTTTCCCACAGCGTCGCGTACTGAAGCGCAATGATGATGGCCGCCGCGACAAATGCCACCGGCACGAGCGGCGCAATCACGCGTGCACGAACGAAGAGGGCGCCCACCGCCGGCGCCGCCCGGGCGAGCGGCGCCATCCGCTCGCCCGGGCGCGCGCTCGTCAGTGCGGGAATCACGTACCGCGTCACGAGCCCTGCGGTGAGCACGCCGGCGAGCGAGAAGAGACCCAGCTGTGCAAGTCCGACGAAGCTCGAAAGCAGCATCGCGAGCGAACCGAACACGGTGGTGAGCATGGCGAGCCGCAACGTGGGCCAGATTCGCGCGGCGGTCACCCCGAGCGGCTCGTCCGCCGTGCGATGCGCGACGAGAAAGGTCGGATAGTCGACCGCTTCCCCGATGAGCGCCGCGCCGAATCCGAGCGTCACGCCGTGCACGACGCCGAACCCGAAGCTCACGGTGGCGATGCCGACGACGATTCCGCTCGCGACGGACAGGGCGCCGAATGCGACGAGCGAGATGCGTCGGTACGCCGCAAGCAGCAGCAGCGTGACGCCGAGTCCCGCGACGAGCGTGAGCCGCCAGACGTCCGCCCGGATCGTCGTGCGCGATTCCACGGCGAACACGCCCGGACCGCTCATCTCGATCCGGATGGCGGGATCGGTGCGCGATTCGGCGAATGTCGCGGCGATCGTCGCCTGCGCGGCGGCTTGCGCATCGAGGTCGTAGCCCGGCGCACGCGTCTCGGCCATGAGCAGCGCGCGCCGGTGTCGCGCGTCGACCCACACGCCGTGGCTGAGGGCCGGTCGCGCGCGCTGTGCATGCGGCGCAAGGAGCGCCGCCAGCTCGCCGGTCGGATCGCGCGATAGCGTCGGCCGGATGAGCGGTCCGAGCGGCGAGGCGAAGAGTTCCAGCGTCCGCTCGAGCGCTGCGCGCAGGCCGGGCTCCGTGAAGCGCGCCGCGTTGACGGCCGGGCTGAGCAGATAGCGATGCGCGAAGAGCGCTTCACGGTCCTCCCGTGCCAGGGCGCCCGTGCCGTTCGCGACGTAGTTGAACCGCCCGCTGGCGCGCAATCGCGTCGCAAGGGCGTTGCTGGTCGCCGCGAGCTCGGCGACGTTCGCGCCTTCAACGGCGATCAGGATCAGCCGGGCCGCGACCCCATCGCGCAGCTGGGAGACCAGCAGCTCCTGCGTCGGAGTGGCCGCGCGAGGCAGAAACGCCGTCAGGTCGGCGGTGATGCTCGTACGGGATGCGAGGATCCAGCCGCACGCCGCGAGGCAGGCCAGCCACGCCGCGATCGGCGCGGCACGTCTCAACGCGACGCCTCGTGTGCGCGGCCGAAACGCGTCACCGTCCGGTCGCCGTTCGGCTCGACGACCTCCATTTCGGTGAGCGCAGCCGTGCGGCCCCTGACATGCACCGTCGCAACGAACTCGACCATCGCCGGATCGGACGGCAGCAGCGTCAGGGCCCAGTCCTCCGGGTCGCCGCTCAATTCGATCCGGTAGAGGCGGGCGAGCGTCTGCAGGTCGCCGCGCAGCAGCGCGCGCAGCGTCTCGACGAGATTGGCGAGCAGCGGCTGGCTCGCGAGCGACAGGCTGCGCGGGGCGCCGGCGCCGGGCCGCTCGATCGTCAGGCGATCACCCTCGATGACATAGCGCTCCACGTGTGGCGTCCGCACTTTTCGCTCCAGCGTGGACGGCGGCGTGAACCGGAGCTCGCCGGTTGTCACGAGCGGCGCTTTCAGCAGGCTCGAGTGCCGGGTTTCGATATACGCAATGGCGGGCGCGCGTTGCGCCGCAAGGACACTCATCAACTGCTCGGCGGAGAACGGCGCTGCAACGGCACTGGCAGCGCCCAGGAGGCTCGCTGCCCCGGCGAGCCAGATCACGGCACGACTAATCCGGAGAATCAGAGCGCCTCCCCGCGTGGGGGCTCGGCCCAGGTGTCGTAGAAATTGAACCAGTTGTACGGCGCGATGCGAGTGTAGTGCTCGAGGCGTGACGCATATTCGCGCACCAGCTCGGCAATGGCCTCGCTGCGCCCGGCGCGCGGCAGGTCGATGCGCTCGCGGAACAGCTCGAAGTGCAGATCGTAGCGCCGGTCGCCCCGGTACAGGCCGTAGCACAGCACGACCGGCGCGCCGACCAGCGCGGCAAAAACGAAGGGCGCTTCCGGAAACCGGATCGTCGCGCCGAGGAAGGGGCATGGCACCGCGCGGTCGCCGGGCCGCAGGCGGTCGGCGAGCACGCCGACCAGTCCACCGGCGTCGAGGCGTGCCTTCGCCCGAAGGAGCGAATCGGGTGCACCGAGGCCGATGATCGAATCGGCCAGGCCCGGGTCGAGCGATGTCAGGATTTCCATCATCTTTTGCGCGTTGGCGTTGTCCATCAGCATGGTGATGTCGGGCATCGCGTCGGATGCGCCCGCCGCGCGCAATGCCTCGAAGCTGCCCAGGTGCGACCCGAGCAGTACCGCCCCGCGCCCGCGGCGGAGCTGCGCGAGAACCGGCTCGCGGCCGTGCACGCGGAGCTCCAGATCGTCGTATCGGCCGGTCAGGAAGTAGACGCGGTCGAGGATCGTCGCCGCGAAGGTGTGGTAATGCCGGAATATGTCGCGCCATCCCGGCGCGCGATTGAGGGCGCGCGCGAGATACACCCGCGACGCGCGTCGCGGTCGAACGGAGAAGGCCACGAAATAGGCGACGATGGGATAGAGCATCGCGCGTGCAACCGGTCGCCCGATTCGCAACGCCACCCAGACGATGAACCGGATCAGCGCCGGGCTGCCCCGCTGCGCCGCGCCCAACCAGGAGGCTTCAGCTTTCGCGACTCGCATCGGTATCGAATCGCAGGGTGCCGCGCGCGATCGTGCGCGCGCCGCTGCGGCAATCGAACTGCGCGCGACCCTCCGCAAGCAGAGTGAACGCGACGCTGCACGTTTCGCCCGGGCGCAGCGGGGAGAGAAACTTTGCCTGGGGCAACCCGGTCAGGCGCACCGGTCCGACGCGTGCCTCGAGCGCCTGTTGAACGTGCTCGAGCACCAGCACGCCGGGAACGATCGGATTGCCCGGGAAGTGCCCGGCAAGGGACGGGTGTTCGGCCGCGATCGTGAAAGTCGCGTCAGTCGGCATCGCGCGACGCTCGAAATTCCGGCGCTGCCGCGGGCGTGACCCGCTCGGTATCCGCGGCGAGCGCGCGCAATGCTTCGAGAGGGAGCTTGCCGGTTGCCGCACGGGGCAACCGGTCCACCTTGACCAGCGGTCGCGGCAGGAACGCCGGGTCGACCGCATGCCGCAACGCCGCAAGTAT
>JAABRB010000343.1 GCA_011391185.1 Betaproteobacteria bacterium | reverse complement strand
ACCAACGGCTACACGCCCGAGCACCTGCTCCCGTGCCTGAGCGGCACCACGCTGCCGGTGCTGTCACACATCATTGTCACCCGCCCCATGACGCCGCAGGAGAAGAAAGCCAGCGGCTTCGTCACCACTCACGTGCTCACCGACACTCGCAACCTGCTCTACTACTGGCGGCGCATGCCGGACGATCGCATCCTGTTCGGTGGCCGGGGGTTGATCGCCGAAGCGCGGGGAAATCACGCTCGCCAGCGCGAATTCCTGCTCGCGGAACTGAAGCGCAAGCTGCCCGCGCTCGCGGCCATCGATGTCGAATACGACTGGTGGGGCTGGGTATGCCTGACCGCTGACTTCCTGCCGCATATTTACCATGCCGATGATGACGCATCGGTGCATTACGCCCTTGGCTACCAGGGCAGCGGCGTCGCCTACAGCCTGCACGCGGGACGGCTCCTGGCCAGCCGAGTCGCGGGGGAAGACACCCCGATCGCCATCCCCTCCACTTCCAACCCCCTGCCGCGCTTTCCGCTCGCCGCCCTGCGGCGCGCCGGCCAGCGCGCCGCTTACCTGTGGTACCGTTATCTGGATAATAAGGGCTGAACGTGATCACCAAGGAGTCGGGTGCGCGTGCGGAGTGAACCCTGGACTGAGAGCGATCAGCTGCGCGCCCTCCTCATCACCGGCATCATCGCGGGCGGTCTGGCATTCGACCAGCTCGTCGATTTCTGGGGCCAGACGCTGACCAACGTGGGCATCTGGGCCGCGCTTCTCTACTGGTTGCGCGGCGCCCGGCCCGATGACCAGATGGCGCTGGCCGTCTGCCTTCTGTATGCCACGCTCGGCGAAATCTTCCTGTCGCTGGTGTGGGGCCTCTATGAATACCGGCTCGCCAACGTGCCGCTGTTCGTGCCGCCAGGGCACGCGCTGCTGTTCATGCTGGGCCGCATTCTGGCCGAACGCGCGAGCCAGTGGATCGAGTGGTTCGTGCCGCTGGCTGCAGCCCCATTCGTGTTCCTGCTCGCCGTGACCGGGCTCGGCACGCTTGACGCGCTGCTATTCGCGCTGTTCCTGCTGTGCATGCTGTCGGGCCGCGCGAGCCGGCTCTACGCAGTAATGTTCGTGCTGTCGCTGGCGATGGAGGTCTACGGCACCTGGCTCGGCAACTGGGTGTGGGCGGTGGAAGCGCCCTGGCTCGGGTTCACCACCATCAATCCGCCGCTCGCCGCCGGCGCGTTCTACTGCATGCTCGATATGCTGGTGGTAGCGACGGTGGCGAAATCCACGGCCAGTCCGGGGATTTCGATCATCAAGAACCATCCGGGGTTAAATCGGGCCTGAAGCCGACGCTGAACACGACCAGCGCCGTGGCGGCGTGAAATAAACCGCGACCGCGGCAGCGATGACGATCGCCGAATGAATAGTTGACGCCCTCATCGCGGCAAGCGGGAGAGCGTCAGGGCGTGAGGTCGAGGTGAGCTTCGCTCTCACGATCTCCCGATCTCGCAACCTCCCGGCTTATTTGAATTTAGCGGCCAGCGCATCGCCCCCGCGCACCAGCATCCCGGTGTCGGCGCCGACCGCCACGAACAGGTAGCCCATGTCCAGGCAGCGCTGGCCATCGGCCTCGCCGACGAGGATGCCGGGCGCCTTGCCGGCTTTGCGGATGCGCTTGGCGGCATCTTCCATGACTTTCCAGACTTCCGGGTGCTGCCAGTTGCCGATATAGCCCAGGTCGGCGGACAAATCGTTCGGCCCGATGAAGACGCCGTCCACACCTTCGGTCTCCGCGATCGCCTCGAGGTTCGCCATCGCCTTGCGGGTCTCGACCTGCACCAGCAGGCAAATCTCCTCGTGCGCGCGCTTGAGGTAGTCCCTGGTCCTGCCGTAGCCCGCCGCGCGCGTTGACCCGGCCACGCCGCGCAGGCCCTGCTGCGGGTAGCGCGTGTAACGCACCGCGTTCTGCGCCTCCTCGGCCGTCTGCACGTACGGCAGCAGCAGGGATTGCGCGCCGATGTCGAGGAAGCGCTTGACCAGCACCATGTCGTTCCACGCGGGGCGCACCACCGGCGTGGCAGTGCCGCCCGTCATCGCCTGCAGCTGCGACTGCACCATCGGCAGCTCGTTCGGCGAGTGCTCGGTGTCGAGAAGCACCCAGTCGAAGCCGGCGTGCGCGAGGATCTCGGCGACGACGTGGCTCGACAGGCTCGACCACATGCCGATCTGCGGCTTCTTGTCTTTCAGCGCGCGCTTGAACTTGTTTATTGGCAAATCCACTTGTTTACCCCCAAAAGCCCAGACACGAAGGACACAAAGGATATCCAGTTACAGATCGCCTTTGGTGACTTCCTTTGTTTCCTCCGTGTCCTCTGTGTCCTTTGTGTCAATGCTTTTCTTCAGTGGTGCGTATCGGGATCGGGCGTCGGCGTGCCGTGATGCAGGACGTCGAAGTCGCAGCCCAGGTTCGCCTGGGTGACGTGCTCGGAAAATAGCTTGCCGTAGCCACGCGTGTAGTGCGGCGGGCGCGGCTTCCAGGCCGCTTTGCGCTTCGCCAGTTCTGCTGCGCTCACCTTGAGCTCGAGCTTGCGCGCCGTCACGTCGAGCTCGATGAGATCGCCATCACGCACCAGCGCGAGCGGGCCGCCGACGAATGCCTCCGGTGAAACGTGCAGCACGCAGGTGCCGTAGGACGTGCCGCTCATGCGCGCATCCGAGATCCGCACCATGTCGCGCACGCCCTTCTTCAGCAGCTTCTTCGGGATCGGCAGCTGGCCCCATTCCGGCATGCCCGGCGCGCCGAGCGGGCCGGCGTTCTGCATCACCAGCACCGAATTCTCATCCACTTGCAGGTCGTCGGAATCGATGCGCGCCCTCAGGTCGACGTAATCCTTGAATACCACCGCGGGCCCGGTGTGCCGGTGCAAGCGGGACTCGGCGGCGAGCGGCTTGATCACCGCGCCGTCGGGCGCGAGGTTGCCGCGCAGCACCGTCAACCCGCCGATCGCGGAAATGGGATTTCCGCGATTACGAATGACATCTTCATTGTAGGTTCGTGCTCCTTCAATATTCGCGCCAAGCGTTTTTCCATTCGCGGTCTGACAGTCGATATTGAGGTCTTCTTTCAGGTTTGCGAGCAACGCTCGCAAACCTCCGGCATAGTAGAAGTCCTCCATCAGGTACTTCCCGGCGGGCCGCAGGTTGGCCAGCACCGGCACGCGCTGCGCGATCTCGTCGAAGCGATCGAGCTTCAACTCGATGCCGGCGCGGCCCGCCATCGCGATGAGATGGATCAGCGCGTTGGTCGATCCCGACAACGCATGGACCACGGTAATCGCGTTATCAAATGCCGCAGGCGTTAGGATCTCCGCAGGGCGGAGATCCTCCCACACCATCTCCACGATGCGCCGGCCGCTCGCCGTCGCCATTCGCGGATGGCCGGAGTCGGCGGCAGGAATTGAAGCCGCGCCCGGCAGCGTAAGACCCAGCGTCTCGGCCGCCGAGGTCATGGTCGAGGCAGTGCCCATCACCATGCAGTGCCCGTACGAGCGCGCGATGCCTTCCTCGACTTCGCGCCAGTCGTCATCGGTGATGCGCCCGGCGCGCAGCTCGGCCCAGTATTTCCAGCGATCGGTGCCGGAGCCGAGCGGCTCGCCGTGCCAGTTGCCGCGCAGCATCGGGCCTGCCGGCATATAGATAAAAGGCAGCCCCATCGAGGTTGCGCCCATGATGAGGCCGGGCGTCGTCTTGTCGCAGCCCCCCATCAGCACCGCGCCGTCGATGGGATGCGAGCGCAGCATCTCCTCGGTCTCCATCGCGAGGAAATTGCGGTACATCATGCTGGTGGGCTTCTGGAAGGTTTCGCTCACGGCCATCACCGGGAGTTCCACGGGAAAGCCGCCGGACTGCCACACGCCGCGTTTCACTTCCTCTGCTCGAGTGCGGAAATGCGCGTGGCACGGCAGGAGATCACTCCAGGTGTTGATGATGCCGATCACCGGCTTGCCGGCAAAATCATTGCGCGCGTAGCCCATCTGCAGCGCGCGCGAACGGTGCCCCTGCGCGCTCAGGTCGCCGCCGCCAAACCAGCGGTGGCTGCGCAGGTCCTCAGGTCGTAGTCTCGTTTCCGCCATTTTCGGTGTCCTCCAGGCGAATTCTAACGTTTCCGCCGCGAGG
>JAABRB010000342.1 GCA_011391185.1 Betaproteobacteria bacterium | reverse complement strand
GCCGCAGTTTCGGTTCGCGATTGCCGCGGCGACCTGGTCTGGGAAGGCAGGACGGGACCGGATGGCGTCGCGAGCATTCGCGCAGCGCTGCCCGGGGAGAATGCGCTGCCCTACTGCGACGACTTCCCCGGCCGCTATTTCGTGAGCGCACGCACGGCGGACGATCTCACGTTCGTACTCTCGGGATGGGACGACGGCATCCAGCCGTGGCAGTTCAACTTGCCTGGCGGCGGACATGGTGGACCGTTGATCGCGCACACCGTTCTCGACCGGACGCTGTTTCGCGCCGGTGAGACCGCGAGCATGAAGCACTTCCTGCGGCGACACACCGGGGACGGATTCGACATTCCCGTCGATCGCGACTCCCCCGCCAAGGCGATAATCGCCCACCAGGGCAGCGGCCAGCAATTCGAGCTCGCGCTCGACTGGCGTGCAAACGGCACCGCGCTCAACGAGTGGCAGATCCCGCGGGACGCGAAGCTCGGCGTGTACACGATCGACCTGTTCTTCGGCCGCCACCGTCAGCTGCGCAGCGGCAGCTTCCGTGTCGAAGCGTTCCGGGTCCCGACCATGAAAGCGCTCGTGCAGCCGCCTGCAGAGGCGCTGGTCAATGCAAGCGAGGCACGCTTGGACCTCCTCGTCACCTATCTTTCGGGAGGCGGCGCGAGCTTCGCACCGGTGAAGCTGCGCAGCCAGACCCAACCAAAGTTCGTCACCTATCGCGACTATGGCGACTTCCTGTTCGGTGGCGACGACGTGGTGGAAGGCATTGACCGGAGCCGCCGCGACGCGGAGGACGAGACCGGTGCGCCGGGATCGCCGGCGCACGGTCCCGCGCGGGTGCTCCCGCTACAGCTCGACGCCGCGGGTGCCGCGCGGGTGACGCTCGACAAGCTGCCCACGGCAAAAGTGCCGCAGGACCTCGTGGTCGAGATGGAATACCAGGACGCGAATGGCGAGACGTTGACGACCGCCACGCGCGTGCCGTTGTGGCCGGCCCGCCTGAATCTCGGCATTCGGACCGAGGGCTGGGCCGCGTCGCGGGATGCGCTGCGCTTCCAGGTCGCCGCACTCGACCTCGGTGGCAAGCCCGTGCCGGGCGCCGCAGTCGCCGTCGACCTTTTCCAGCGTACGCGGTACTCGCACCGGAAACGCCTGATCGGAGGGTTCTACGCGTACGAGAATTACATCGAGACCCGGCGCGTAGGCGAAGCCGTGTGCAGCGGGAAAACCGATGCGCAGGGCCTGCTCGTTTGCCAGGTCAAGACTTCCGCCGCCGGCGAAATGATCCTGCGTGCAACCGCTCCGGACAGGGGAGGAAATTCTGCCACGTCGAGTCGTTCGATCTACGTGGTCGGTTCGGATCGCTGGTGGTTCCGGCAAGGCGCGAGCGACCGGATGGACGTGATCCCCGAGAAAAAGCGCTACGAGCCCGGCGAACGCGCCCGGTTCCAGGTGCGCATGCCGTTCGACCGAGCCACGGCACTCGTGACCGTGGAGCGCGAAGGAATCATCGAGACCCATGTGCAGGAGCTCGTCGGCCGCGAGCCCGTCATCGAGCTGCCCCTGCGGGGCGAATACGCGCCCAACGTCTACGTGTCGGTTCTCGCGGTGCGCGGGCGACTCGACCCGGTACCGCTGCCGCTCGCAAGCCGGCTCAAGGGGGCGTTCGGAATCGGCTCGGCCATGGAGATGCTTGCGCAATGGCAGGCTGGGCCGGACATCCGTCCAAAGGCGACCATCGATCTCGGCAAGCCCGCCTTCAAGCTCGGCATCGCGGAGATCCGGGTCGGCTGGTCCGCGCACGAGCTGGAAGTCGATGTGCGCGCGAATCGCGCGACCTACCCGGTGCGCGACAGGGCGTTTGTCGAGGTCAAGGTGCGTCGTGCCGACGGCAGTCCGCCGCCGCCAGGCAGCGAGATCGCGCTTGCCGCGGTGGATGAAGGACTGCTGGAGCTCGCGCCGAACGAGTCGTGGAAGCTGCTGGACGCCATGATGCGCAGACGGGGAATCGAAGTCGCGACCGCGACCGCGCAGATGCAGGTCGTCGGAAAGCGCCACTACGGCCGGAAAGCAGTCCCGCCTGGCGGCGGCGGCGGCCGGCAGTCCGCGCGGGAACTCCTCGACACGCTGCTTGCCTGGCAGGGACAGGTGCGGCTCGACGAGCGCGGCCACGCACGCGTCGAAGTGCCGCTCAACGATTCCCTCACATCGTTCCGCATCGTCGCAGTGGCGAGCGGCGCGGGCGCCCTCTTCGGCACCGGCGCCACGGTCATCAGGACCACGCAGGATCTGATGCTGCACGCCGCGCTCCCGCCGCTGGTTCGCGAGGGCGATGAATTCGCGGGCGGCTTCACCGTGCGCAACGCGTCGGAGAATCCGATGACGCTGGAACTTGCTGCGAAGATCGCGGCAGGCGGTGCGCCGCTCCCGTCTCTGGCGCGGCAGACGCAGTCGCTGGCGCCCGGCGAAGCGCGCGAGATCGCCTGGCGCGTCACGGCGCCGCTGGCCGCGACCACGCTCGACTGGGAGGTCACCGCGCGCGACCTGGGCGGAACGGCCGAGGATCGTCTCCGCGTCACGCAGCGGGTCGTCCCCGCCCACCCGGTGCGCACGTATCAGGCGACGCTCGTGCAGGTCGGGGAACCGCACACCTTTCCCGTCGCGATCCCCGTCGATGCGATTCCCGGGCGTGGCGGGATTTCGGTCGATCTCCAGGCCCGCCTCGGCGACAGCCTCGGAGGCGTGCGCGAATACATGTCGCGCTATCCGTTCACGTGCCTCGAGCAGCGTGTGTCCCAGGCCGTGGCGCTGCGCGACGTTGGGCTGTGGCGGAGCGTGATGAACGTCCTGCCCAATTACCTCGACCGCGACGGGCTGGCGAAGTACTTCGCCTCGGACTCGCTGGAAGGCAGCGATACGCTCACCGCCTACATCCTCGCAATCGCTCACGAAGCCGGCTGGACGATTCCCGAGTCGGCGGCGGCATCCATGCGCAAGGGCCTGGCCGATTTCGTCGCAGGCCGCGTATTGCGCTACGGTCCGCTGCCTACCGCCGACCTTGCGATCCGCAAGATCGCAGCGATCGAAGCCCTTGGCCGCTACGGAGACGCCCGGCCCGCAATGTTCGACGCCATCAGCATAGAGCCCACCCTATGGCCCACGTCGGCGGTGCTCGACTGGCTGGGTGCGCTCCGGCGAATGCCCGGCTTGCGCGATCGAGACACGCGGCGCGCGGCCGCGCTGCAGATCATCCGCTCCCGGTTGAACTTCCAGGGCACGACCCTGGGCTTTTCGACGGAGCGCTCCGATGCACTCTGGTGGCTCATGATTTCCGCCGATGTCAATGCCGTCCGCGGACTGCTTGCACTGCTCGACGAGCCTGCCTGGCGCGCGGACCTGCCGCGCATCGCGCGCGGAGCGCTCGGGCGCCGCCACCGCGGGCACTGGAGCACAACCCCGGCGAACGCCTGGGGCGTGCTGGCCCTCGAGAAATTCTCGGCCGGGTTCGAGACCGCGCCGGTGACCGGCACGACGACGGCCTCCCTGAGAGGGCACAGTCAGCGGGTGGATTGGCTTCCAGCGAAGGACAGCGGATCGATGATGTTCCCGTGGCCGGCCGGCGAGGCGCCGCTTGCGATCGCGCACGGCGGCACCGGCCGACCCTGGGCGACCGTTGCAAGCCACGCGGCGATTCCACTCAAGGCACCGCTCTCGAGCGGATACGCGATCAAGCGCACCGTTACGCCGATCGAGCGCAGGACACCCGAAGCCTGGACACGCGGAGATGTCCTGCGCGTCACGCTGGAGCTGGAAGCGCAATCCGATATGACCTGGGTCGTCGTCAACGATCCGATTCCGACCGGTGCCGCGATACTGGGTACCGGGCTCGGGCGCGATTCGCAACTCCTCACCCGCGGCGAGAAGCGCGCCGGTTTCGTGTGGCCGGCATACGAGGAACGGGGCTTCGAAGCGTTTCGCGCGTACTACGAATTTGTGCCGAAAGGAAAGTGGAAGGTCGAGTACACGCTGCGGCTGAACAACGAAGGCCGGTTCGAATTGCCCGCTACCCGGGTCGAGGCCATGTACGCCCCCGAGATGTTCGGCGAGATTCCGAACACGACTGTGGTGGTTGCCCCGCGATGAGGCCCCGGGCGGGAACACGATGAAGCGTCTGCTG